>JADGHP010000152.1 GCA_019683855.1 Thermoleophilia bacterium | reverse complement strand
CGGGCTCTGGGGGAGGCCCGGCCGCGGGCCGCCCTCGTTGTAGGCGGACGGCGCCACGTCGTTCGGGCCGTCCGGGTAGAAGACGCCCGCCAGGCGCTGGATCTGGCGCCGGCCGGGGCCGAGCTCGAACTGGCCGCCTCCGTACATCCGGATTCCGCGCTCCTCGCAGGCCTCCACGCACTCGAGCAACCGCCGCAGGCTCCCGAACCGGGACGGCTTGACGTTGAGCCAGCGTGGCTCGAGCGGCAGCGCATCGAGGTCGGCGAGCGAGTGGATGGGCGCGTCGAAGCTGAGCCGCTCCTCGGCTCCGGCGAGCGCCTCGCGGCAGCCGTCGTCGAGCCACGGATCCTCGATCACCGCCTCCGGGAACGACTCCGCGACCGCCCGGTACAACGCAGGATCCGGCGCGAGGTCGACGCTCGTACCGCGGTAGTACGCCTTCAGGTCGAGGACGCGGACGCGGTCGAGCGCGGCGAGCCGCTCCATCAGCGGTCGATCCCAGTCCGCCTCGACGTCGAGCTTGAACTCGAGCAGCGGCGCGAGCTCGAGCCACCGCTCGATCCGCTCCCGCGTCGAGACCACGAACCGCACCGGCCGCGCCTCCCGCCCCAGCGCCTCCTCGAGCGAGAGCTCCGCCTGGCGAAGCGCGAGGTCGAGCACGGCGCTCTCGAACGCCCAGCGGCGGTGATCCCGCGAGACGCGGTCGTCGGGGTCGCCGCGCCAGAGGTCGAGCTCGTCGAGCCGGCGCGAGAGCTCCTCGACCGTCCACGTCCCCGCGAGCGCGAGATCGGCGGGCATGTGGTCGTGCGCGGTCGGCACGTAGGTCACGTCCTCGCCCTGCCCCGTCTCGCCCGCGCCTTCGAGGAGGACGGTCGTCGTGACGCGCCTCCAGCCCGATGCGGTGCGCAGCTCTCGGCGCTGGAGCGCGTAGCCGTCCACCTGGACGCGTAGGCCGGCGAGGGACTCCCAGAGCGGCATACTGGCGAGCATATGGCGCGAATCGCCGTCTCCGCCCCCTATCGCGAGCGCGAGACTCTCGAAATTGGTCTGTTGCGCGCCGGCGCGAGCCCCTGCCGCTGATGCTCGAGCTCGCGGACGTCCAGGCGGCCGCGCGACGCCTCGAGGGTGTCGCCCACCGTACCCCGGTCTTCACCTCGCGTACCCTCGACGAGCGCACCGGCGCGCGCGTGCACGTGAAGGCGGAGTCGTTCCAGCGCGGCGGCGCGTTCAAGTTTCGCGGCGCGTACACCAAGGTCTCGTCGCTTCCGCCCGAGGCGCTCGCCCGCGGCGTGCTCGCGTACTCGTCCGGCAACCACGCGCAGGCGGTCGCGCTCGCGGCGCGCCTGCTCGGAACCCGCGCCACGATCCTCATGCCGCTCGACGCGCCCGCGGCGAAGGTGGAGGCAACCCGCGGCTACGGCGCGGAGATCGTCACGTACGACCGCTGGACGGAGAGCCGCGAGGAGATCGGCGCCCGGCTCGCCGCGGAGCGAGGGCTCGAGCTCGTCAAGCCCTACGACGACCCGCTCGTGATGGCGGGACAGGGAACGACGGCGCTCGAGCTGCTCGACGAGGCGCCGGCGCTCGACGTCCTGGTCACGCCGGTCGGCGGCGGCGGCCTGATCGCCGGCTGCGCCACGGCGGCGAAGGCGCTCCGCCCCGGCATCCGCGTCGTCGGAGTGGAGCCCGAGGCGGGGGACGATACGCGGCGCTCGCTCGCGGCCGGCGAGCGGATACGGATCGAGGTACCGCGGACGATCGCCGACGGGTTGCAGACGGCCGAGCCGGGCGAGCTGACGTTCGAGGTGATCCGCCGGCGCGTCGACGAGGTCGTGACCGTGAGCGACGCCGAGATCCTCGACGCGATGGCGTTCCTGTTCGACCGGCTGAAGCTCGTCGTCGAGCCGAGCGGCGCGGTCGGGATCGCCGCCCTGCTCGCCGGGCAGCTCGACGTCCGCGGCCGCTCGGTCGGAGTCGTCGTCTCCGGAGGAAACGTCGGGGCCGCCCGCTTCGCAGCGCTCCTGGACGGCCGGCGCTAGGGAGCGCCTCGCCTATCGCGTCGCCGCGGGCGCCGCCGCGAAGCCGCCCGCGACGACCTCCACCAGAGTCTGCTCGGCCGCGGCGATCGCCTCGTCGCCGTCGGGCCGCGTGCCGAGGACCCAGCCGGTGAGCACCGCGTCGATGCCGCCGTAGAAGATCGTCGCCGCCAGCCCGGGATCGAGGTCGGCGCGGAGCTCGCCCCGCTCCTGACCCCGCTCGATGATCCGCCGGATCGAGCCGATCGGCTCGACGAGCTCGCCGATGCGCTGCTGCACCTCGGGGCTGCGCGCGATCTCGCGCACCACCACGCGGACGACGTCCGGCTCGTGCCGCCACGTGCGCAGGAGGATCGCGGCCACGTGGCGGAGCTGCTCCGCCGCGGGCTCGTCGGTCTTCTCGACGGCCCGGATGCGGTCGAGGAGGACGCTCCAGTTCTCGTGGAAGACGGCATCGAGCACCTCGTCCTTGGAGCCGAAGTAGTGGTAGAGGAGGCCGTGCGCGACGCCCGCCTCCTCGGCGATGTCCCCAACCCGGCTCGTGTGGAAGCCCTTGTGCGCGAACACGCGCACCGCGGCGTCGAGGATCTGGCGCCGCTTCTCCTCCGATCCTGGCGACCGTTCGGCCAAGGCCGAGAAGGGTAGTGCTAGGTTCGCGCGCGATGCAACCGCTCCGCGGCTCGCTCGTGGTCGACCTCACGCGCTACCTCCCCGGCGCGTTCGCGTCGGCCGAGCTCCGGCGGCTCGGCGCGCGCGTCGTGTGCGTCGAGCCCCCGAACGGCGACCCGCTGCGCGCCGTCGCGCCGGCCTGGCACGACGCGCTCGCAAGCGGCAAGGAGTCGGTCGTCGTCGACCTCCGACGCGACCCCCGGCTCGCGCAGAGGCTGCTCGAGCGCGCGGACGTCGTGCTCGAGTCGTTCCGGCCGGGCGTCGCCGAGCGGCTCGGGGTCGGCCCGGACGGCGCCGGCGAGCGAACGGTCTACTGCTCCATCACCGGCTTCGGGCTCGGCGGGCGCCACGAGCACCGCGCCGGGCACGACCTGAACTACCTGGGCTGGGCGGGCGTACTCGCGGACACCGCGCCGGCGCTGCCGCCGGTGCAGGTCGCGGATCTCGCGGCGGGAGCGCTCGAGGCCGTGACCCAGGTGCTCGCGGCGCTCCTCGAGCGAGAGCGGACGGGTCGCGGCGCCCGCCTCGTCGTCTCGATGACGCACAGCTCGCACCGGCTCGCCGCGCACCGGCTCGGCGGTGAGCCCGTGCCGCGACTGCTCACCGGCGGGCTCGCCTGCTACCGGATCTACGCGACCGCGGACGGGCGGTACCTCACCGTGGCGGCGCTCGAGCCGAAGTTCTTCCGCCGGCTGTGCGAGCTGCTCGACAGGCCGGAGCTGGCGGAGCGCCAGTACGACGCAGACCAGGAGGCGCTCGCCGCCGAGCTCGCGGCGCTGCTCGCGGCGCGCCCGCTGGCGTCATGGCTGGAACGCTTCGACGGCGAGGACGTGTGCGTCGGACCCGTCGCGACCCTCGTCGAGGCCGCGACCGACCTCGGCACGCCTCCGCCCGGCCGGGCGCCCGCCGTCGGCGAGCACACCGCGGCGTGGGCCGCCGAGCTCGGGCTGTGATCCGACCCTACGCGCCGGGGAGCGAGCCACCCGGCCGCGACGGCGCGTCGAGACCGAGCGCGGCGGGCAGCTCGGCGAGCGTCTCGATGCGCGGCTCGAACCCGGGATGGCGCCGCTCGCGGTCGAGCAGGATCGCCCGCATCCCCACGGCGAGCGCGCCCTCGACGTCGTCGGCGATCGTGTCCCCGACCATCGCCGCGTCGGCCGGGTCGACCTCGAGCAGGTCGAGGACGGCGCGGAAGATCGAGGCGTGCGGCTTCGTCTTGCCGTGGTGGAAGGAGCTGAGGCCGGCGTCGACGTCGAGCGCGTGGTGGACCGCGAACTCGCGCACGTCGCGCGCGGAGTTGGAGACGAGGCCGATCCGGAGCCCCGCCTCGCGGAGCGCGGCGAGCGCGGGCGGCGCGTCCTCGTAGAGCTCGAAGTTCTCGTGCCGGGCCCAGCCGCGCGTGATCTCCACCGCGCAGTCGTAGGCCGCCGGGCCCTCCCCGCCCATCCCGCGCACGATCCGCTCCGTGAACGCGAACCAGATCTCGTCGTCGTGCTCGAGGTCGGGGTGGCGGCGCAGGTCGACGAGCGCCGCGTCGCGCGC
>JADGHP010000151.1 GCA_019683855.1 Thermoleophilia bacterium | reverse complement strand
TCGCCTCCCTGTTCAGGACCTCCCATGCGCGGCGGACGTCCGCCTCCCTCGTGCGCGCGTTGCCGATCGCGAGCCGGAGGACGTAGCGGCCCTGCAGCTTCGTGTGCGAGAGGAAGATCTCGCCGCCGCGGTTGACGCGCTCGAGCAGCGCCTCGTTCTCCTCGTCCGAGCCGCGGCGACGGAAGACGACGAGGGAGAAGCGCTGCGGAGCGACGAGCTCCCAGTCGGGATGCTCCACCACCCAGCCGGCGAAGAGCTCGGCGAGGCGGACGTGCTCGCGGACGATCGCGCGCAGGCCCTCGGCGCCGTAGCAGCGCAGCACCGCCCACAGCTTGAGCGAGCGGAAGCGCCGGCCGAGCGCGGGCCCGTAGTCCGACAGGGCGTAGGCGTCGTCGGCGGTGCGCAGGTACTCGGGCGTGAGCGAGAACGCCTCGCGGAACTCGTCGGGTCGCGACGTCCAGAGCAGCGAGCAGTCCATCGGCACGAGCAGCCACTTGTGCGGGTTGACGACGAGCGAGTCGGCGAGCTCGACCCCGTCCTGGGAGGAACGCTCCTCCTCGCAGATCCACGAGCTGCCCGCGTAGGCCGCGTCCACGTGCAGCCACGCCCCGGCGGCGTGCGCCCGCTCGGCCAGCTCGCGCACCGGGTCGACCGAGGCGAACGAGGTGGTGCCGACGGTCGCCACCACCGCGGCGACGTCGTCCAGCTCGAGGCCGTCGGTGCGCATCGCGAGATCCGGCCCGGCGGGGACCTTGCGCAGCTCCATCCCCAGCATGCGCGCGCCCTTCTCGACCGAGGAGTGGGCGTGCTCCGAGCAGACGACGACGTTGCGCCCGGTGACGTGGCGGGCGGCGACGAGCGCCGCGAGCGTCCCCGTCGAGGCCGTGTCCTCGATGTGGCCGTGCCAGCCGTCGGGGAGGCCGAGCAGCTGCCGCACCCAGTCGACGACGCGCAGCTCGAGCTCGGTGGAGGCGGGGGAGGCGCGCCAGAGGATCGCCACCTGGTTCATGGCGGCGGCGAGCAGCTCCGCCAGGATCCCCGGCTCGGAGCCGGTCACCGCGAAGTAGGCGAAGAAGCGCGGGTGCTGCCAGTTGGTGAGCGCCGGGACGATCAGCTCGTCGAGGTCGCGCAGGACGTTCGCGAACGGCTCCGGCTGCTCGGGCGGGGATGCCGGCAGCCTCGCCGACAGCTCGCCCGGCCGCACCTGGGCGAGCACGGGCAGCTCGTCCAGCCGCTCCAGGTACCGCGCCGCCCACTCGAGGGCGGCGGTGCCGTCCGCCCGGAAGTCCGTCAGGGCCTCCTCTTGCGCAGGGTCTCCACCTCCGCCCACGGCCGCGTGTTGAGCACGTCGTCGCGGGTCAGCCACCCGCGCCGCGCCTGCGCGACCGCGAGCTCGACGTACGACTGCGCGCGCGCTTGGTGCCCGTCGGAGGTGACGACGAGCTTCAGCCCCGCCTCCTTGGCAGCGCGCGCGTGCATGTCCCGGAGGTCGAGCCGGTCCGGCTGGCCGTTGATCTCGAGGAAGGTGCCCGTCTCGAGCGCGGCCTCGATCACCCGCTCGACGTCGACGTCCCGGGCGGACCGCTTGCCGATGCGGCGGCCGGTGAGGTGACCGATGCAGTCGACGTACGGATTCCGCATCGCCTCGAGCACGCGCTCGGTCGGCCGGCTATCCGGGGCCTGGTGGACCGAGGCGACGACCCAGTCGAGGAGGGCGAGATCCTCGTCCGCCACGTCCACCTCCCCGTTCGCGCGGATGTTCGCCTCGACGCCCGCGAGGATCCGGAGCTGCGGGTAGCGCTCGCGCACGCGCTCGATCTCCTCGAGCTGCGCGTGTAGGCGGCCCTCGCGGAGGTTGTGCGAATGGTCGGTGATCGCGTAGTACTCGTAGCCGCGCGCGACCGCCGCCGCCACCATCTCCTCGAGCGTGCTCTTGCCGTCGGCCGACCAGTGCGTGTGCGTATGCAGGTCGCCGCGCACGTCGCCGAGCTCGACGAGGACGGGCAGCTCGCCCCGGCGCGCCGCCTCCAGCTCGCCGCCGTTCTCGCGCAGCTCGGGCGGGATCGGCTGGTAGCCGAGGAACTCGTAGAGCGCATCCTCGTCGGCGGTGCGGAAGGTCTCGCCGGTCTCCACGGCGGTGACGCCGTACTCGGAGATCGAGAGCCCGCGGCGCACCGCCTCCTCGCGCATCGCGACGTTGTGGTCCTTGGAGCCGGTGAAGTGCTGGAGCAGGTTGCCGAACGACTCCGGCGGCACGACGCGCAGGTCGAAGCGGAGACCCTCCTGCGAGACGACGGTCGCCTTCGTCTCGCCGTGCGCGACCACCTCGACCACCCACGGAAGCTCGGTGAGGTAGCCGGTCAGCTCGGCCGGGCGGGTGGCGGAGGCGATCAGGTCGAGGTCGCGGAAGCTCTCCCTGCGGCGGCGCACCGAGCCGGCTTCCGAGACGGCGACCGCGGCCGGGTGCTCGCGTAGCGCCGCCACCGCCGCCTGCACCGCCGGCAGGCCTTCGCCGAGCAGGCGTCGAGGCGTCTCGGGGCTCTCCGCCCGGCGGGCGAGCGCCTTCAGGATCTTCTCCTCGCTCTTCGCGCCGAGCCCCGTGAGCGAGCGGAGCCGCTGCGCCTCGGCGGCGGCCTTCAACTCGTCGAGGGTGGTGATGCCGAGCTCGCGCCAGATGCGGGCCGCGGTCTTGGGGCCGAGCCCGGGCAGCTTCATGAAGGCGACGACGTCGGGCGGAACGACCGCCTTCTTCTTCGTCAGCGCCTCGATCTCGCCCCGCTCGACGATCTGGACGATCTTCTCCTCGATCGTCTTGCCGATGCCCGGCAAGCGCTTCGCCTCGCCGTCGAGGGCGAGCTGCGCGATCGAGCCAGAGGTCTCGCGCATCCGCGCCGCCGCGCGGCGGTAGGCGATCACGCGGAAGGCGTCCGCGCCCTCGAGCTCGAGCAGGTCGGCGAGCAGGTCGAACTGGTCCGCCACCTCGTCGTTCCGCGGCAGAGCGGGCACGCGGCGATCATACGTCGGGGTAGCTGCGATGAAGCCGCGGTTAACCCTCCGTGAAGCGGCGCTTCCCGGGCGCGGACGGAGGCTAGATTCGCGCCGTGCGCTCGACGCTCGTACCGGTCCTCGTCGGGGCAGGCATCGGCGCCGCCGTGCTGACCGGCTCCTGGGCGCTCCAGACCGCGACGCTGCCGCCGCCACAGCCGGGCAACGCCGCCGGCGCGCGCGCCGCCTCGTGGCTTTTGCGTCACCGCCTCGTCGAGAGCACGCTCCTCGTCGGCGGCCGCGTCGTGCACGGGCGCTGCCTCCAGACGTGGCTTCCGGGCCGCAATGGCAGCGTCCGCGGCGCGCTGCTCCAGCTCGACGACGGCGTGACGGTCCTCGACGCCCCCGGCCGGACGCTCGACAGCGAGCCCTGGGAGCCGCGCTGGCTGGCGGCGGCGCAGCTCATGCTCGGAGGCTGCTCCCGGATCCTCGGGTCGAGGATCGCGCAACTCGTGCAGCACCATCCCGGCGTCCGCGTCGCGCGTGCGTTCGCCGCCGGCCGGCCGGCGCTCGCGCTCCACGTGCCGATGCCCGGAACGCGCCTCACGGTCTTCCTCGCCGCCCGAACGGATCGTCCCGTGGCCCTGCGCGCGACCGGCCCACGCTTCTCCGCACGCAGCCGTCTCCGCTTCGTACGCCTGACGCCCGGCCTCCTGCACCTGATCGAGGGTCGCTCGTGACGGAGCACGCCGACCCGCGCGCGCCCGCGACGCTGGCTCCCGGGTCGTTGCTCGCGTGGCTGCGTGCGCACGCGTGGATCGGAGGCTGGTGGATCGGAGGTCGTGCGGTCATGCTCGTCACCGCGGTCGTCGTCGGGGCTCTCGCTCCGTGGGACGGAAACGGGGTCGTCCGCCGAGCGGGCCCGTTCGGTCTCCTCGGCGCCTGGGACGGCCACTGGTATCGCCTCGTCGCCTCCTCGGGGTACCTGCTGGTGCCGGGCCGACAGAGCGACCCGGCGTTCTTCCCGCTCTACCCGCTGCTCTTGCGCGGCGTGCACGCGACCGGCGTCGGCTACCTCGCCGCCGGCGTGCTCGTCTCGAACCTCGCGTTCCTCGGCGCCCTGGTCGCGCTGCACGCGTTGACGCGCGAGCTGCTCGGCCCCGACCTCGCGCGCAGGACGACGCGATACGCCGCGATCTTCCCGCTCGGCTACTCGTTCTCGATGGTGTACCCCGAGAGCCTCGTGCTCTGCGCGATCGCCGTCGCCGCGCTGGC
>JADGHP010000015.1 GCA_019683855.1 Thermoleophilia bacterium | reverse complement strand
TTCGTGGGGCAGGAGCACATCCTCGGCCCGGGGTCGGCGCTGCGGCTCGCGATCGCGGAGGACCGCGTCCGCTCGTCGATCTTCTACGGGCCGCCGGGGTGCGGGAAGACGACGCTGGCGCGGATCGTCGCCGCCTCGACCGGGGCCGCGTTCGAGGAGCTCTCGGCGGTGTCGGCGACGGTGAGAGACGTGCGCGAGGTGCTCGAGCGCGCGCGGGAGCGGCTGGGGACGAGCGGCCGGCGCACGATCCTCTTCCTCGACGAGATCCACCGCTTCAACAAGGCGCAGCAGGACGCGCTCCTGCCGGCGGTCGAGGACGGCTTGCTGACGCTGATCGGCGCGACGACCGAGAACCCGTACTTCGAGGTGAACTCGGCGCTGCTCTCGCGCTGCCAGATCTACGAGCTGGAGCCGCTCGCGCCCGAGCAGGTGCGGGAGATCGTCCGGCGCGGCGCGGCCGAGGTGGGAGCCGAGCTCTCCGACGAGCTCGTCGCGCTCGTGGCGCGACGGAGCGGGGGCGACGCGCGCACCGCGCTCAACATCGTCGAGCTGGCGACGGAGACGGCGCGCGCGGAGGGCTCGCCGGTGACGGAGGCGCACGTCGAGGACGCGGCCCGCAAGCGGCCGCTCGTCTACGACAAGGATTCCGACGCCCACTACGACTTCACCTCCGCCTTCATCAAGTCGATGCGCGGCGGCGACGCGGACGCTGCCGTCTACTACCTCGCGGCGATGCTCGAGGGCGGCGAGGACGCGCGCTTCATCGCGCGCCGGATGATCGTGCTCGCCTCGGAGGACATCGGCAACGCCGACCCGCGCGCGCTGCTCGTCGCGGTCGCGGCCGCGCAGGCGGTCGAGCACGTAGGGCTGCCGGAGGCGCGGCTCAACCTGGCGCAGGCGGCGATCTACCTGGCGCGGGCGCCGAAGTCGAACGCGAGCTACGTCGCGCTGCGCGAGGCGACGGCAGACGTGCGCGAGCACGGCGCGGTGCGGCCGCCGAAGCCGCTGCGCGACGCGAGCTGGTACGGCCGCCAGCTCGGCCACGGGGAGGGATACGTCTACCCGCACGACGACCCGCGCGGCTTCGAGACGAGCTACCTGCCCGAGGAGCTGCGCGACCGCCGCTACTACCGTCCCTCCGGCGCCGGCGAGGAGGCCGAGTAGCCGCCGACACGTCGCTTCGGGACCTGTCCTTGTGTCTGACACCGGGACAGGTCCCGGAACGCAGCGTGACGCCGGGATGCCGGTCGTGCGGCGCGATCCCGCGAGGCATGGCCACTTGGGACCTGGCCGGGTGTCAGACGTGCACGCGAGAGCGCGACGGTACCGTCACGACTGCGTGACGGCCGCCTCGAAGACGGCTCGCGCCTCGGCGCCGAAGACCGCGAAGATCACCCGCTCGAGCGCGGTCGCCTCGAAGCGGCGCGCCTCCTCGACCATGATCCGGGCGCACTCCTCCAGCGGGAAGCCGCCGACGCCAGTGCCGAACGCGGGGAGCGCGAGCGACGCGCACCCGAGCTCGTCCGCAAGCGCGAGGCACGCGCGCGTCGTACGTCGCACGAGGTCCGCGTCGGTGCGCAGGTCCTGCCCCATCACCGCGCCGTGGATCACGTAGCGCGCGGCCAGCCGACCCGCCGTCGTGGCGACCGCCGTCCCGAGGGGAATCGGCCCCTTGGCCACGGCCTCGCGCTCGATCTCCTCGCCGCCCGCCCGCTTCAGCGCGCCCGCGACGCCGGCGCCCATCCACAGGCGGTCGTTCGCCGCGTTCGCGATCGCGTCCGCCTCCACCGCGGCGATGTCGCCTTCGCGCACCTCGAGCTGCACAGCGGAAGTATGGTCGCGCCGCGCTACGGGAAGCCGCACTAGAGGATTCGCGCGCCGAGCGCCGAGGCGACGAGCTCGACGGCGAGCCGCCCCGTGGCGTTCTCGCGATCGAGGATCGGGTTCACCTCGACCACGTCGAACGAGTCGGCGAGCCGCGACTCGGCGACGATCTCCATCGCGAGATGCGCCTCCCGGTACGAGAGCCCGCCGCGCACGGGAGTGCCCACCCCGGGGGCGTACTCGGGGTCGACGGCGTCGAGGTCGAGGCTGACATGGAGGAAGGCGGCGCCGGCGGCGTGGTCGAGCGCCTCGCGCATGCACGGCTCGACGCCCATGCGGTCGACGTCGCTCATCGTGAACACCTTCGCGTCGAGCCGCCCCAAGAGCTCGCGCTCCCCCTCGTCGAGGGAGCGCACGCCCACGAGCGCGACCCGCCCTGCCTCGACCACGGGCAGGCGCCAGCTCTCGCGCTGGAACGCGTCGCCGGCGAGCCCGAGCGCCGCCGCCAAGACCATGCCGTGGACGTTCCCGCTCGGCGAGGTCTCGGGGGTGTTGAGATCGCCGTGCGCGTCGACCCAGACGACGCCGCCGGGCCCGTGCACGGACGCCATCCCGGCGAGCGAGCCGAGCGCGACCGAGTGGTCGCCGCCGAGGACGAGCGGCGTCGCGCCGCGCCGGGTCGCCTCCGCGACGAGCGCCGCCACCCGCTCGCACAGGTCGAGAATCTGCGACAGGAAGCGGGCGCGGTCGTCACCCACCACGGTCGATTCCGCCACCGGCGCCGTCACGTTGCCGAGGTCCTGCACGCGGACGCCGAGCTTCTCGGCGAGGTGCTGCTCGAGACCCGCGTAGCGGATCGCGGAGGGGCCCATGTCGACCCCGCGTCGCCCGGCGCCGAGATCGAGCGGCGCCCCGATCACGACGACCTCGCGAGCCGCCTCCTCCACGCGCACGCCGCAAGGCTAACGCCCGCGCCGATCCGCGGCGGACGGGCGGCCCGAGGCGCGCTGGGCTACACTGACGCCCGCCGCGCCGGCCCCGGCCGGTCGGGGCGAGGTAGCTCAGCTGGTAGAGCACTCGGCTGAAAACCGGGGTGTCGCCGGTTCGAGTCCGGCCCTCGCCATACCCGCGCGCCGCGTTCCCGCTCCGCTCGGGGACGCCGTGCCCGCGCGCCTCTCGACTCCGTCAGCCGGACGTCGTACGTTCTCGGATTGCTGGTCACGTCTCGACCGAGGGAGGGCACTGCATGAGCACGTACGCCGCCACGCTCCGAGAGTCGCTTCTCGAGCGGCGGTTCCGCTTCCGCGAGCATGGCACGACGCTCGCGAGGGACACGATGGCCGGCGTCACGACCTTCATCGTGATGTCGTACATCATCTTCCTGAACCCGATCATCCTCACGAGCGTCAAGCCGAAGGCTGGCGCGCCGCTGCCGTTCGAGGGCGTGGTGACGGCGACCTGCGTGGTCGCCGCCGTGATGACGATCGCGATGGGGCTGTACACGAACCGCGCCTACGCGCTCGCGCCGGGGCTCGGGATCAACGCGATCGTCGCCTTCCAGCTCGTCGGGCAGCAGGGGCTGACGTTCGCGTCGGCGATGGGGCTGATCGTCCTCGAGGGCATCGTCGTGACCGTCCTCGTGCTCACCGGCCTGCGCGAGCAGATCATGCGTGCGATCCCGCTCGAGCTGAAGAAGGCGATCGCGATCGGCATCGGCCTGTTCATCGCCTTCATCGGGCTCTACGACTCGGGCCTCGTCGTGAAGGGTGAGGGGACGCCGGTCACACTCGGCCACTGGACGACCTGGCCGGTGTTCGTAACGATCTTCGGCATCGTCCTCACGCTCGCGCTGCGCGCTCGCGGCTTCAAGGGCGACCTGCTCGTCGGGATCATCGGCGCGACGATCGTCGCCACGATCATCAACTCCGCCACCGACCACAAGGCGTTCGGGACCTCGACCGCGACCTGGCCCGGCTGGAGCCACATCGCGAGCTGGGGCGACTGGTCGACCTTCGGGAACTTCGACTTCCACGCGTTCTCGAAGCTCGGCGTCGTCTCGGCGCTCGTCTGGGTGTTCGCCCTCTTCCTGAGCGACTTCTTCGACACGATGGGGACGCTCGTGGGCGTCGGCAAGCCCGCCGGCTACCTCGACTCGGAGGGGCACCTGCCGGAGATCCGCAAGCCGCTGCTCGTCGACTCGCTCGCCGCGATCGCGGGCGGCGTCTCCTCGACGTCGTCGGCGACGACGTACATCGAGTCCGGGTCTGGCGTGGCGGCGGGCGGCCGCACCGGTTGGGTCGCGGTCGTCTGCGGCGCCCTGTTCATCCCGTTCCTCTTCTTCGCGCCGCTGATCGGGATGGTGCCCGCGCAGGCGACCGCCGCCGCGCTGATCGTCGTCGGCTACCTGATGGTGAGCTCACTCACCGAGGCCGAAGACGAGGCGGAGGTCGAGGAGGGGATCGCCCGTCGTGGAGCCGGCAAGCTCGCCGGGATCGACTTCCACGACCTCGCCATCGGCCTGCCGGCCGCGCTCGTGATCATGGTGATGCCGTTCAGCTACTCGATCACGAACGGCATCGGCTTCGGCTTCATCGCCTACTGCCTGATCCGGGCGGTGCAGGGTCGCACGCGCGACGTGCACCCGCTGATGTGGGCTGTGTCGGCGGCCTTCGCGCTCTACTTCCTGGTGCCGCTGCTCCAGGATCACGTGAGCTGGATCTAGTGCGACCTCTCGTAGCGTTGCACCGGAGACGGCGATAGCCGGGTTCTTCCCCCCAACGAGACGGCACTACGCGGCCCGGGAGAGCGCGGTCTCCCGGGCCGCTCCGTCATGCCGGGCGAAGTCGGAAGAAGGCGCCGTTCTCGAACAGGAGCGCGGACGCGTCCGCGACCCGGTAGCGCACGCGCGTCTCAGGGGGCGTCCACCTGGATCAGCAGCTCGCTTCCCTCTCGCACGCGGAGCAGCTTCGCGGCGCTGCCACGGGAGACGGCGACGGCGACGTTGCGGTAGCTGTCCTCGTAGAGGATGAGGTCGCCGGGGCTCGCGTCGGCGAAGGTGCGGGCTGCGACGGCGTGGTAGCGCTCGCCGCGCGCGGCCAGCTCGACGCGCATCCCCGGTACGACGCCGATCCGCTCGAGGTGCTCGCGCGTGAGGTTGAGGGCGGCGTTGCCGAAGCGGTCGACGACGAGCACGGTGGCGCGGATCCGGCTCTGTCCGATCTCCGGCTCGGGCAGGTCGAGGCGGACGAGCGCGTCGGGGTCGAGCGGCGGCCCCAGCTCCTCGATCGGGACGCCGCGCGCGAGGTGAGCGGCGGCGGGCGAGAAGATGTCGCGCCCGTGGAAGGTGCGCGACACCGGCTGCAGCGCGTACGCGGGATTCGCGATCTCGTGCGCCTCGACCACGCCGCCGAAGCGCTCCGCCGCCGGCAGCAGCAGGCCGTTGTCCGGGCCGACGTGGAGACGTCCCTCCCGGTCGCGCAGCGCGAGCGCCCGCCGCGGGCCGCCCACGCCCGGGTCGACGACGGCGAGGTGAACCCCCGGCGGCATGTAGGGGAGGGTGTTGGCGAGAACAAGCGCTCCCTGGAGCACCGCGCCGGGCCGGATCCCGTGCGTAACGTCGATGATCTCGAGCTCGGGCGCGATCCGCTTCATCACCCCGTGGCAGGTGCCGACGAAGTCGTCCTGCAGCCCGAAGTCGGTGAGAAACGTCACGAACGGCGGCATCGCGGCCGGAGGCTACACCGTCGCGAGCAGGCGGCTCACGGCCGCCACCAGACCGTCGAGGTCGTGCGTCTCCGCCTCGGCTGCGACCTCGAGACCACCTGCGCGCGCGGCGGCGGCGGTCTGCGGCCCGATCGCGACCGTCGGGATGCGCGCGCCGGTGGCGGCGAGGGCTCGCGCCGCCGACGGCGAGGCGAGCACGGCGAGGTCGCCCTCCGGCGGCCGCTCCGGCCGCAGCTCGACCGTCCGGTAGAGCGGCACGAAGTCGGCCCCGAGCGCGTCGACGAGCAGGCGGCGGGCGCCCTCGGCAGCTGCGAGGAGCACGCGGCCGGGAGGGCGCGGCAGCTCGGCGAGCAGTCCCTCCTGCGTCGAGACCGCCGGCACGAGGTCGGGCTCGAGCCCCCTGGCGCGGAGCGCGTCGGCGGTGCCCGGCCCGATCGCGGCGAGACGGCGTGGCGGAGAGACGAGCCGGCGCGCCAGCTCCGCGGCGCCGTTGGGGCTGGTCACCACGACCCAGTCGTAGGGCTCGGGGTCGATCGGGGCGTCGTCGAGCGGCTCGACGCGGATCAGCGGGCAGAGGACGACCTCGCATCCGAGCGCTTCCAGCCGCGCCGCGAGCGGCCCGGCCTGCTCCCCGGCGCGCGTGACGACCACACGGACACGGCTCTTTCGGCCATGTCCGGCGGGGCGGCGCTCCTGGACCATCCCTAGCCCCCACCCTCCCAGAGGGGTCCGGGTCTCGGTGGCGTCGAGGCTAGCGCGCGAGCCGTCACGGCGGGGTGGAGCCTTCGTCGCGAACGCGTGCCGTCTCCGTCACGACCCGCCTCCGCTCAGGAGACGCGAGCGGCAGCGAGCGCGGCGAGCTCGCGACCGAGAGCGGCAGGCTCCTCGCCGGTGCGCCGCTCCAGCCACGACCCGTCCTCCGCCGCGACGAGTCCGGTGAGCGTCGTGCCGTCGTGATGCGCCGCGACCGGGGCGAGGCAGCCGCCGCCGACCGCGGCCACGACCGCGCGCTCCGCCTCCACCCGCTCGCGCGTCGCCGCGTCGTCGGCGGCGGCGACGAGGTGCTCCTCGCCCGCCCGCACCTGGAGCGCGAGCGCGCCCTGCCCCGCCTCGGGCAAAAGCTCCTCCGGATCGAAGCGGTAGCCGATCTCGCGGCCCAGCCCGAGGCGGTCGAGGCCGCAGGCGGCGAGGACGATCGCGTCGAGGCCGCGCTCGCCACGCTTGCGCAGCCGCGTGTCGATGTTCCCCCGCAGCGGCTCGATCGAGAGCGTGGGCTCGAGCGCAAGCAGCTGCGCCTTCCGGCGCGCGGAGGCGGTTCCGATCCGCATCCCCGGACGGATCCGGTCGGCGCCGCAGAGCGCGTCGCGCGGGTCGTCACGCGCGAGGTAGGCGCCGACGGCGAGCCCGTCGCGGTCGCTGGAGGTCATGTCCTTGGCGGAATGGACGGCGACGTCGATCCGGTGCTCGAGCAGCGCCTCCTCGAGCTCCTTGACGAAGACGCCGCGTGACCCGATCTCGCCGAAGGGCCGGCTTCGGTCGCGGTCCCCGGCGGTCGTGATCGGGACGAGCGCGATCTCGATCCCCGGGCCGCGCAGGCGCGAGGCGGCGAGCTCGGCCTGCGTCAGCGCCAGCCTACTGCCGCGGCTGCCGACGCGTATCAGCACACCGCGCACGCCTCCGTCCGAGCTGCCCGCACCGCGCCCGACCTCGCTGCCGCACCCGCACGAACGCCGTCGGCGCCTGCAGCGGCAGCGGCCGCCCGAGCAAGCGTCCGGGGACCGGCTTCCCGGCCGTCAGCGCTCGTCCTCGAGACCGAATAGGTGCCGCACCGCCTCAGCATAGAGCACCCCGTCGGCTGCCGCGGCCGCCTGCTTCATGCGCACGGTCGGCAGGTGGAGCAGCTTGTTGACGATCTGGGCGGTGATCGACTCGACGGCGCGGCGCTCGCCGTCGTCGAGCCGTCCCAGAAGCGCCTCCGCCTTGCGCAGCTCGGCCTCCCGGATCTCCTCGGCCCGCGCCCGCAGCGAGGCGATCGCGGGCACCACGTCGAGGGCGGCGTGCCACTGGCGGAACTTCTCCGCCTCGGCGGCGACGATCGCCTCCGCCCGCTCCGCCTCGCGGCGACGTCCGGACAGCGTCTCGGCGACGATCGCCTCGAGATCGTCGACGTCGTAGAGGTAACAGCCGTCGAGGTCGTGGATCGCCGGGTCGAGGTCCCGCGGGACGGCGAGGTCGATGAGCAGGAGCTGACGGCAGCGACGCTTGCGGAGCGCTCGCTCGACGGCGGCGGCGTCGAGCACGTAGCCCGGAGCGCTCGTGGAGGCGACGACGACGTCGGCGCGGGGCAGCTCCTCCTCGATCCGCTCGAGCGGGAGCGCCTCGGCGCGGAGCCGGCGCGCCAGCTCCTCGGCGCGGTCGAGCGTGCGGTTGGCGACGAACGCGATCCGCGCCCGACGCGAGAGGAGGTTGCGAGCCGCCTGCTCGCCGATCTTGCCGGCGCCCACGAGCAGGATCGAGCGACCCTCCAGGTCGCCGAAGACCTGCTCCGCGAGCGCAGCGGCGGCCGCGGAGACCGACGCCGGGCTCTCGCCGATCGCCGTCTGGGCGCGCGCCTTGCGTCCCGTGTGCAGGGCCTGCCGGAAGGCGCGGTCGAGCACGATGCCGGTGGTGCCGAGCTGGTGCGCAGCGCGCACCTGGCCGAGGATCTCGCCCTCGCCCGGCACGAGCGAGTCGAGACCGGCCGCGACTCGGAACAGGTGCAGCGCAGCCGCGTGGTCGCGCAGCCGGTAGAGCGCAGGCTCGACCTCCGGCTCCAGCTCCGCCAGCGCGGCGACCGCGTCGCGCTCGGCCGCCTCGGCGTCGGCGGCGGCGAGGTACAGCTCGGTGCGGTTGCAGGTGGAGAGGCACACGGCCTCGCGGCCGCCAGCCGCGAGCCGCGCCGCGAGCGCCCGCGCCTGCTCGCGGTCGAGCGCCACCCGCTCGCGCAGCTCGACCGGCGCGTGATGGTGCGAGGTGCCGACGAGGACGAGGCGCATCAGGCGAAGTGGACGGCCGGCAGAGCGAGGCGGACGACGATGACGAGCGCGAAGCCGGCGAGCGCGAGGTAGGCGGCCCGGCGGCCGGCCCAGCCGGCGACGAGCCGCAGGCCCACGTACGCGGCCCAGACGAGCCAGGTGGCGATCGTCGCGGCGACGAGCGCGTCCACGCGGTCGCCGTCGGCGACGAGGCGAACGAGCCCGACCGCGATGCCGAGCGTGAGCGCGGGCAGCGACCACGCGGCGGTGCGCAGCGCGAGCGCGTCGAGCGTCGCGAGCGCGGGCACCGGACGGCGCAGGATAGTGGCCGGCCGCCGCTTCAGTCGCCGCTCCTGCCACAGGTAGAGCCCCGACAGGGCAGCGGCGAGGGTGAAGCCGGCGAACGCGGCGAGCACCAGCCCGACGTGGAGAACGAGGAAGAGGTCGGGGTAGCGGCTGCTCCCGCCGACGCGGGTGCCGCCGCCGACGCGCGCGACGACGAGCAGCGCCGCGGCGAGCGGCATCACCGTCAGCCCGAGCAGCCGGTAGCGGCGCCGGCAGCCCCAGACGAGGTACGCGCTCACGACGAGCCAGACGAAGAGGTTGAGGGAGCCGGCCCAGGTCGCCCACGGAAAGCCGTCGCGCCGCGCCGCCTGCACGGCGAGGAGCGCCGTCTGGGCGAGCCAGCCGAGCCGAACGCTCCAGGTCGCCGCGCCCCCCGCGCCCCCGGGCCGGCGCGCGTCGCCGAGGTAGCCGACCACGGCCTGGCCGTAGAGCAGGAGCGCGGGCCAGAAGAGCAGCTCAGCCAACCGCCGCGGGCTCCCGCCGGCCGTCCTCCTCGGGCTGCGAGGGTTGCCCGGCAGCCGCGCGGCCGGCCAGCTCGTCGACCTCGCGCCCGAGCCGTTGCAGCTTGAGCGCGATCAGCACGACGTAGACGAGGACGAGCGCGAAGACGACGCAGTACGCCGCCGTGACGTATCTCTCGGCAGTGGTCAGGCGAGCACCTCCTTCAGCTCGCGCAGGCGCAGGTCGAGTCGCTTGCCGGCCAGCTCGACGCGGTAGAGCGTGTACGCGAGCACGAGCATCGCGACCTGCGCGACGCAGTAGGTGACGAGGATCCAGCCGTGGAAGCTCGGCCCGTGGCGGGTGAACACGACCGGGTGGATGAGCCCCTTCGCGAGCCGAATGGCGAGGAAGCTGACGGGGATGAGCACGACGCCGAACAGCGCGTACACCGCGCTCAGGTTCGCCCGCTGCGGGCCCGGCTCGACCGAGTAGCGAAGCATGAAGTACGCGCAGTAGAACAGGAACAGCACGAGGAAGAGCACGAGCTGCTCCTCGCTCCACAGCCACCAGTGCCCCCACGAGATCTTCGCCCAGATCGACCCGGTGAGGAGCACGAGCGAGCCGAAGACGAGACCTTGGTGGACGGCGACGTAGCTCGAGAGGTCGGCGTCCGGGTCGCGCTTCCAGAGATGGAGGAACGCCTTCCACGCGCCGGCGATGAAGCACGCGTACGCGGTGATCGCGATCGGGACGTGGACGTAGAAGATCCGCTGCGAGAAGCCCTGGTCGGCGTCGTTGGGCGCGACGAAGAAGACGAGCGCGAGCGCGAGCGTCACGAGGACGAGAGAGAGCACCGCGAGCGCGGGGAGCGGTATCCGGTGCGTGCGACCCACCTCGGCTGATTGTGGCAGGTCCCCGGCGTCGTCCGGGCGCCGGTTGGACGCCTCACTCGGTGACGACGTACTCGAACGACGCCCAGCAGACGAGCGCGAAGAGCAGATCGTAGAGGACGAGGAAGCCGAGGTAGCGGCCGGGCGAGCCGACGACGCTCGCCCCGACGCCCCCGACCACGATCGGAATCGACAGGGGCAGGAAGAGCAGCGGCAGCAAGAGCTCGCGGGCGCGGGTGGCGACGGCCATGGCGCCGAGGAAGGTGCCCACCGCGCAGATGCCCACGTCGGCGAGCAGGACGCCGAGCACCATCGCCCCGGTCAGCGGGCGGAAGAAGAGCGCGAAGACGGGCAGCGCGACGACCTCGGCGGCGGCGAGGAAGGCGAGCGTCGCCGCCGCCTTCCCCAGCCAGATCGCGCTGCGGTCGCAGGGGGCGAGCAGGAGCCCGTCGAGGACGCGCTGCTCCCGTTCCGGCACGAACGCCCTCCCCAGTCCGAGCAGCGCCGTGAACAGGATCGCGATCCAGAGCAGGCCGCTCGCGGCGAGCCGCGACGGGCTCCCCGGCAGGGCGAAGTGGAAGACGACGAACGTCGCGACGACGAACAGGAGCATCGCGGGGAGCGTGTCCCGCGCACGCAGCTCGAGCAGGAGGTCCTTGCGCGCCAGCGCGGCGACGTCGCGCAGGTAGCTCATCCGGCAAGCGCCAGGCGGCCGGTCGCGAACGGCTCGACGCGCGCCGGGTCGTGCGTCGTGACGAGGAAGGTGCGCTGCCCGCGCAGCTCGGCGAGCTGGGCGTCGAGGAGCGCCGCGCCATCGGCGTCGAGCGCGGTGTACGGCTCGTCGAGCACGAGCAGCGCCGGGTCGTGGAGGAGGACGCGGCAGAGCGCGAGCCGCTGCGCCATGCCGCGCGAGTAGGAGGCGACCCGCTCGTGGCGCGCCTCCCACAGGCCGAGGCGCTCGAGCAGCATCCCGATCCGCTCGCGTCGCTCGGGAACGCGGTAGAGCCGGCCGTAGAGCTCGAGGTTCTCGAGCGCGGTCAGCTCCCGGTACACGAGCGGCTCGTGGGCGAGGTAGCCGATCTCGGCCCGGCCGGCGCGCAGCTCGAGCTCGCCCTCGCTCGGGAGCGCGAGTCCGGCGCAGATCCGCAGCAGCGTCGTCTTCCCGGAGCCGTTCGGGCCGGTGACGACGAGGAAGCCGCCGCGGCGAAGCTCGAAGTCGACGCCGCGGAGGACGCGCTTGGCGCCGAAGCGCTTGCCGAGGCCCTGCGCCCGGATCACGGGCCCAGCATAGGTGCGCCGCGGTCTTTACACGCGTTTTACGCGCACCTTGCACGGATCAGGCGCTCGTCCGGCTTCACTTCGTCCGCCACCACGACCATCGAAGGGAAGCTGACATGCCGAGAACACGTCCCCTCGCGCTCGCGACGCTCGCCGCCGGGGCGCTCGCGGCCGCGGGAGTCGCGGCCGCCTCTCAGCGCGCCCAGACGACGCAGCAGGCCGCGGCGACGTTCGCCGCCGGCACCGTCTCCCACAGCAGGACGAAGAGCTGCACCGGCAGCGACGGCGCCTACCAGGAGACGGTCGCCACGTACACCGGCACCGCGTCGAGCAGCGACGCGCGCCTGAACGGCTCGCTCGAGATCCGCGCGCGCAGCGTCCTCAACGCGACGAGCGGTCTCGGCTGGGTCGAGGGCAGCTTCCGCGTCCGCGGCGGCGAGGGCGGGGCGCGCGGAACGCTGCACGCGGCGGTCGCGGACGGCAAGGCGGTCGGCTCGCTCGTCGGAGAGGCGGGCCGTCCGGAGGCGAGGCTCGTCGCGTCGCTTGCGTCCGCGTTCTCGCCGAGCGCCGGCTTCTCCTCGGGCCAGCTCGGCACCGGCAGCGCCTCGCTCGCCGGCGTGCTCTTCCAGCGCGGCGCGTGCTCGACCGCGAAGCGCACGAAGACGACGGCCGTCTCGCACCTGGAGCTCCGGCCTGACGCGGTCGTGCCGCCGTCGTCGGTGCGAGGCAAGGCGAGCGGGAGCTTCACGCTCGACCTGACGCGGGACGCGAGCGGGACGATCACCGGCGCCACGGCCGTCTTCTACGTCAACTACCGCTTCGACGGCTCGGTCACGATCACGGGCCTCGCGCTGCACCAGGGGGCGCGCGGCTCGAACGGATCGACCGTCCTCGACGCCGGCACGGGCACGATCGCCGACCCGGACGGGAGCGGCAACGTGACCAAGGTCGTCACCGGGGTCTCGGGTTCGCTCGCCCAGGCGCTGCTCTCCGACCCGCGAGGGTACTACGTCGAGCTCACCACCTCGAACGGGGCGCTGCGCGCCCAGCTCGACGGCTTCTCGCGCCGGTAGGAGGCGGCGATACGCGGGCGCCGCCCACCGTGGCGGCGCCCGCGTCTTCGTGCATCCGCGTCTGCGCTGATCGCGGACGCTACAGCGCCGCGTCGGCGACGACGAAGACCGCGAAGACGACGCTGATCACGCCGTTCATCGTGAAGAAGGCGGTGTCGAGTCGGCGCAGATCGTCGGGCCGGACGAGCGCGTGCTCGTACGCGAGCAGACCCGCGACCGCGGCGACCCCGAGCCAGTAGAGGACACCGACCGCAAGGCCGAGACCCGCGGCGACGAGGCAGGCGACGGTCGCGGCGTGCGCGAGCCGGGCGCCGTGGAAGGAGCCGTGAACGCCGAAGCGCGTCGCCACCGAGTGCAGCCCCTCTCGCCGGTCCACCTCGACGTCGAAGAGCGCGTAGAAGAGGTCGAAGCCGCCCACCCAGAGGGCGACCGCCGCGCCGAGCGTCCACGACTGCCACGGCAGATCACCGGTGATCGCGACCCACGCCCCGACGGGGGCGAGGCCGTCCATCGCGCCGAGCCAGGCGTGGCAGAGCCACGTGTAGCGCTTCAGGTACGGGTAGACGACGAAGCCGACGACCGGGATCGGCCAAAGCCAGCGGACGAGCGGGTCGAGCTGCCAGACGGCGGCGAGGAACAGCGCGAGCGAGGCGGCGCAGAAGAGGAGAACCTGCGTCACCGTGAGCTGCCCGCTCGGCAGCTCCCGCCCGGCCGTGCGCGGGTTGCGCGCGTCGATGCCCGCGTCGATGAGGCGGTTGAGCGCCATCGCGAGGGAGCGCGCCCCCGCCATCGCGAGGGTGACCCAGAGCAGGTCGTGCGCGCTCGGCGTCCCGTCCACGGCCAGGAAGGCGCCCACGTACGCGAACGGGAGCGCGAAGACGGTGTGCTCGATCTTCACCAGCCGCGCGAGGCGGGTCGGCAGGGGAGCGAGCGTGGGCGCGTCGGCGCTCACCGGCGGCAGGATACGCGCCCGTTCCCGCCGGCGGTGTCGACGCCGGTCGCGGATGCGCGACGCCGTCGCGACGGTGCCGTGGGGGTGTCTGACACCGGGAGACGTTGCGTGGCGCCGGTTCGCTCCCCGCTCACGTCTGGCGGTGGGCGACCTCCCGCTCGCCGGCGAGCAGCTCGAGCGCGTGCGCGAGCGCCGGCCGCAGCACCGCGAACCCGTCGCGACAGCCGCCCGGCGAGCCGGGCAGGTTCACCACGAGCGTCGACCCGACGACCCCGGCCACCCCGCGCGAGAGGAGCCCGTGCGGCGTCTTCGCGATCGCGTCCGCGCGCAGCGCCTGGGCGATGCCCGGCGCCTCTCGCTCGAGCACCTCCCGGGTCGCCTCCGGGGTCACGTCCCGCGGCGCAAGCCCGGTGCCGCCGGTCGTGAGCACGAGCCGCGCCGTCGCTGCGAGCTCGCGCAGCGCCGCCGCGATCCGCCCCCGTTCGTCCGGCACGACGCGTCGCTCCACCTCGAAGCCCTCGCCGCGCAGCAGCTCCTCGAGCGCGTCGCCGCTCCGATCCTCGCGCGCGCCGGCCGCGACCCCATCCGAGACCGTCAGCACCGCCGCCTTCAGACGAGCGCCTCCTTCGTCTTCTCGACGAGGACGAGATCCGTGATCCGCATCCCCTTGTCGATCGCCTTCGCCATGTCGTAGACGGTGAGCGCCGCCACCGACGCCGCCGTCAGCGCCTCCATCTCGACGCCCGTCTGCGCCGTCGTCTCCGCCGCCGCCACGATCTCGACCGCATCCTCGCCCACCTCCAGCGTCACCGCGACGTGGGAGAGTGGAAGCGGGTGGCAGAGCGGGATCAGCTCGCTCGTCCGCTTCGCGGCCATGATTCCAGCGAGCTGGGCCGCGGCGAGAGCGTCCCCTTTCGGCAGCTCGCGCAGCCGCCTCGCGGTCGCCGGCGCCATCCGCACCTCCGCGCGGGCCACGGCTCGCCGGCGGGAGAGCGGCTTGCCGCCGACGTCGACCATGCGCACCCCGCCCGCCTCGTCGATGTGCGAGAGCTCGCTCACCGAGCCCTCGCCCGCTCGCCGTGGCTCGCGCCTCCGCGTCTTGCGGTCATGAGGGGATCGTACTGCGCCCTTCCCGCCCGCTCCGCATCGCCGCAGCCCGGTCGAGGTCGCCGAGCTGCGCGTCGATCCACTCGCGGATGTCGTGCCTGCGGAGGTGCGCGCGGATGGCCTCGGCTCGCCGCCGGCGCTCCTCGGGAGCCATCGTCAGCGCGCGATGGAGCGCCTCCGCCTGGCCGTCCACGTCGAGGGGGCTGACCGTGAGCGCCCACGGGCCCAGCTCCTCGTGCGCGCCCGCGTTCTCGGAGAGGACGAGCACGCCGTCGCGCGCGTTGACGAGCATCGCTTCCTTCGCGACGAGGTTGAGACCGTCGAACACCGGGTTCACGAGCAGGACGTCGAACTGCCGGTAGCCGGCGACGGAGCGCGGGAAGTCGTCCGCGACGTCGAGCTCGATCGGCGTCCAGCCCTCGCGAGCGAACCGCTCGTTGACGGCGCGCGCCTCCCGCTCGACGGAGGCGGCGTACTCGGCGTACTCGGCGACGTCTTGGCGCGACGGCGCGAGCAGCGCGAGCATGCCGACGCGCCCGTGCAGCTCCGGATGGCGCTCGAGCAGGACACCGAAGGCGCGGAAGCCGCGCAGGACGTTCTTCGAGGGGTCGGTCCGGTCGACGCGCAAGACGAGCAGTTCCGGCCGGCGAGCGACGAGCTCGTGCTCCCGCTGGAGCACGAGCGTATCCCGCTCGAGTCGCTCGAGCTCCGCGACGTCGATTCCGATCGGATGGGCGGTCACGACGGTGGTGTGCCCCTCGTACGTCACCGTCCCCGCGGCCGCGTCCACGGTGGCGCCGAGCAGCGCGGAGCACGACTCGAGGAAGGCACGGCGCCACCGGTCGGTGTGGAAGCCGACGACGTCGTTCGCGAGCAGCCCCTCGTGCACCGGGCGGCGCAGGCGATCGGGGAGGACGCGCCAGTAGTCGGGCTGCGGCCAGGGGACGTGAACGAAGTGCGTCGTCACCACGTCGGGACGCCGCGCCCGGACGAGGCGCGGCGCGAGGTAGAGGTGGTAGTCGTGGAAGAAGGCGACCGCGCCGGGCTCGCGCCCCAGCTCGGCGAGCGTCGCCTCGGCGAACGCCTCGTTCACCGCCACGTAGCCGTGCCGCCACGCCTCGAGCAGCGCCGGATCGACGTCGGGGGCGCTGCCCAGACCCCAGAGGTAGTGCTGGACGAACCACAGGAGCGGGTTGGCGACGACGGTGTAGAAGCGCTCGTAGACGCCGGGATCGTGCGCGA
The DNA here is from genome assembly GCA_019683855.1 of Thermoleophilia bacterium. Taxonomy (GTDB): domain Bacteria; phylum Actinomycetota; class Thermoleophilia; order Gaiellales; family Gaiellaceae; genus Palsa-739. Next base: position 5,525 of record JADGHP010000015.1, on the reverse strand, counting down.
CGAGCCGCAGGCGGTACGGCGAGCCGTCCGCCGCCGTCTCCTCGAACGACGCCCGCCGCTCCGCCGCCAGCGCGCGATCCTCCTCGCTCATCGCGCTCGCCACCCAGGTCACGTCGTGGCGGGCGACCAGGCCCGCGAGCGCCGTGACGAGGCCGCCGCCGCCACGCCGCGCCGTTCGCGTTCCGTCCGCGCCTCGCTCGTAGACGACGGGCGCCCGGTTCGCGACGACGAGGATCTTGCGACGGGCCGCCACGACGGCACCGTACCCGGCTGCGGCTAGGACACGGCGGCGACCGCCTCGAGCTCGGCGCCCTCGACTCCCGTGTCGAGCAGGCGGTTGAAGAGCGCGAGCCAGTCGCGCAGCAGCCGCGGCGTCAGGAAGCGACGCCGCACGACCTCCTTGCCGACGAGCGCGCGGGCGCGCGCGGCGGCGGGATCGGCGAGGATCTCGAGGCAGGCCGCCGCGCACTCCTCGGATGACTCCACGAGCCAGCCCGCCCCGTCCTCGATCTGGGTGACGATCCCGCCGACCCGGCCGCCGACGGTCGGTCGCGCTTTCCACAGCGCCTCCGCGACGGTCAGCCCGAAGCCCTCGCGAATCGACTTCTGGATCACCGCCGCCGAGTGCACCTGGAAGGCGTTCACCTCCACCGAGCCGACGTTGTTCAGGTTGGAGAGGATGAAGATGTCGGGGTCGTTGTCGGCGTAGGCAACCGTCTGGTCCCAGTACTCCATGCCCTCGGGATCGTCGTGCGCCATCGAGCCGACGAGGGCAAGCTGGACGTCGGGCCGCTCGCGCTTGACGAGGCGGTAGGCGTCGATCACGCCGAGCGGGTCCTTCCAGGGATCGAAGCGCGAGACCTGGGTCAGCAGCGGTCGTCGCACGTCGATCCCGAACTGGTCGACGATGTACGCGGCGTCCTCGGCCGAGAGCGCCATGTTCTTCGGCGCCAGCGGGTCGATCGCAGGCGGCCAGACGTAGCACGGCGGCAGCCCCGCGACGCGGGGAACGTACTCCGGCAGGTGGAAGACCGCGGCGTCGTAGTGCCCCAGGAAGGGCAGCAGGAACTCGAGCACGTCGGGGTTCGGCGTCGAGAAGTCGATGTGGCCGCGCCAGACCCACTTCGCCGACCCCTTCTCGGCGTGCGCGATCACGCCCACCGGCTGCGGGTCGTGGACGACGACGATGTCGTACGCGGACACGTCGATCTCGGCGGCGTTCAGCGCCTGGTAGCGCATGAACGTCGCCCGCTCCTCCTCGCTCAGCCCGCGCGGGCTGCCCTGTAGCGCGTTGTGGATCGCCTTGGTGACCGAGAAGAACTCCTCGGCGCCGTGGATGATGCGCCACTCGACCTCGAGCCCGGCATCCTGCATCAGCGGCACGAGCGTGTACTGGATCTCCGCCACCCCGCCGCCGAACGCCGTCGCCGACAGCTCGAGCACTCGCACGCCGCGCAGCGGCTCCGCGAGCCGGCGGATCTCGTCCATGAGCCCGCGCGCAGCGATGGTCGCGTAATCCGCAAGCGACTTGTGGCCGACGTTGACGAGCTGGAGCACGGGGATGTGCAGCGAGGATACGGGCTGTGAGAGCTGCTATGCGAGGCGCAGCTGCTTCACGAGACGGAGGCGGGATCCGCGGACACCGGGCCGGGACTCTATCTCCAACTCGTCCGCCACCGTGCGAATGATCGCGATCCCGAGGCCGCCCTCCGTCAGCTCCTCGCCCTCGATCGCGAGCGGCCGCTCCGGGTCGAACCCGCGACCGTCGTCGAACACCTCGATCTCGAGGCGCGTCGAACTCAGCGCGTACGCGATCTCGACGTGGCCGCTCCCGTTTGCGTAGGCATGCCGGATCGAGTTCGAGACGGCCTCGGTGAGCGCCAGCTTGAGATCGGCGAGCGTCTCCTCCTCGATCGGCGACACCTTCGCGAGGCCCGTCAGCGCCAGCCGCGACAGGGTGATGTACTCGGCCTTCGCGGGGATGCGGAGACGAACCGTGCGCACGCCATCGCGCTCCTCGTCTCTCGCCTCGACCGCCGCCGCCTTGCTCATGGACGGACGCACCCCGCTTTCCGCAGCTTCGCTGGCATGAACCCGCCGATTTCTAGCAGAGGGCCCAGGTGACGCCGGACGGCTTCTACCCGCCGGTGGCGGCACCTAACCCGCCCGTCCCGTTTCCCCGTGAAAACGGCGGCCGCGCCTCCTCGTGAAGACGCAACGCCTCCTCCAGCCCCGGCGCCTCCGCAGCCGGCAGCTCGAGCCGGAAGACCGTCCGGCCCGGCTCGGACTCGAGGACGAGCCGCCCGTCCATCAGCTCCGCCAACTCCCGGGCGATCGCGAGCCCCAGCCCGGTCCCCGACGCCCGCCCGCCGTGGAGGCGGGTGAAGCGCGCGAACACGCGCTCCTGATCCGCCTCCGGGATGCCGGGTCCCGCGTCCTCGACGGCGAGGGTCGAGCCGCGCGCGACGACCCGCACCGGGGTCCCCGGCGGCGTGTGGAGGAGGGCGTTCTCCACGAGCGCTCGCCCGATCTGCAGCAGCCGCTCGGAGTCGCCGACCGCGAGGCCCGCCCCGTCGGCGTCGAGCTCGAGCGGATGCCCCCGTCGCCGCGCAACCGCTGCGAACTCGCCGCAGAGCGCCGACGCAACCGGCGCCAGCTCGACCGGCTCCCGCTCGGGACGGAGCTGGCCCGCGTCGATCCGAGAGAGGTCGAGCAGCTCCGCCGCGAGCTTCGCCAGCCGCTCGACTTGCTCGCTCATCGTGGCGAAGAACTCGTCGCGGGTGGCCTCGTCCAGCTCCTCGTCCCGCAGCAGCTCGAGGAAGCCGGCGAGCGAGAAGATCGGCGTGCGCAGCTCGTGCGAGGCGTTCGCGATGAAGGCTCTCCGGGCGTCGTCGAGCTGCGCGAGCTGGCGGCGCATCCGATCGAAGGCAGCGGCCAGCTCGCCGATCTCGTCGCGACCGCGGTCGACGACCGGCTCGCTGAAGTCGCCCGAGGCGATGCGCTCCGCGGCCCGCTCCAGCCGGCGGATACGCCGTCCGAACGCGATCGCCGCGCCGAAGCCGACGAGCAGCGAGACCGCGAGCGCGACGAGACCCGCCCACGCGACCCGCTGCCGCACCAGCTCCACGTTCGCGCGCACGTCGGCGAGAGACGACGAGAGGAGGAGGACGTCGCCGTTCGCGTCGGGCACCGCGGCCTCCGCGAACGACTGTCCGCCGCGCTCCACGAAGCCGCGCGTCGGCTTGCCCGAGGTGGACGCCCGCAGCGCGATCGGGTCGTTGACGACGTCGCCCGCGGGACGCAGGCGCTGCGAGTCGTACTGCGGGATGAGCGCCATCTGCCCGCCGCCGCCGAGCGGCGCGGAGAAGTAGACGACGCGCGCGCTCGCCGTACGGGCGGCGTCGTCGACGAAATCCTGGTCGACCCCGCCGGTCGCCTCCGCGTCCCGCGTCACCGCTCTCGCCGAGCTGGCCAGCCGGTCGAGCTTGCCGTCCTCGAGCCGCCGTTGCAGGGTCGGCACGAGCGCGATCCAGACGATGGCGAGCGCGCCTGCGACGACCAGCGCGAGCGCGAAGCTGAGGCGGACGCCGACGCTGCGCAGAAGCGCCACCGCGATCAGCGCGCCTGCGGCCGGTCGCGGAAGCGGTAGCCGACGCCGCGCACAGTGAGAATCAGCTCCGGCTGGCGCGGCTCGCGCTCGAGCTTCTCGCGCAGGTGGCGCACGTGCACGTCGATCGTCCGCAGCTCCCGGTAGGCGTAGTCGCCCCAGACGGCCTCGAGCAGCGCCTCCCGGCTGAACACGCGACCGGGACGCGAGACCATCGTCCGCAGCAGCTCGAACTCGACGTACGTCAGCTCGACGGGGACGCCCCGCACCTCGACCGTCCGCCGCGGCACGTCGACGCGCAGCTCCTCGTCGCCCAGCACCTCCCCGCCGCCGTCCTCGCGACCGAGCGCGGCGCGTCGGAGGAGCGCTCGCACCCGGCTCCGGAACTCCCGGATCGAGAACGGCTTGGTGATGTAGTCGTCGGCGCCGAGCTCGAGCCCGATCACCTTGTCCAGCTCGTCGTCGCGCGCGGTGAGCATGATGATCGGCACGGTGCTCGTGCTGCGCAGGCGCCGACACACCTCCAGCCCGTCGAGCGTGGGCAGCATCACGTCGAGGACGACGAGGTCGATCCGCTCGGCGGCGAACAGCCGAAGCGCCTCCTCGCCGTCGCGGGCCTGGACGACGCGGAAGCCCTCGTGCTCGAGCGGGTACGCGAGGAGCTTCTGGATGGGCTCCTCGTCGTCGACGAGCAGGATGGTGGCGGAACCGGGCATCGGGATCGTCTCCTTCGACCGCCTGCCGCCTCCCCGCGTCCTACTATAGACCCTCGTGACGGCCGCCTCGCCCTCCCCCGAGCGGCGCCGGCCGCGCCCGGGATCGATCGAGCGGCCGATCAACGGGCGCCTCTACCGCGGCACGTGGCTCTTGGTCGGACTGCCGCTGCTGCTTCTCGCCTTCAGCGTCGCTCGTCCGTCCTCCCTGCAACCGTCCGCGCTTCCGCCCGCGTTCGACCGCCAGGCGGCGGCGCGGATCGCGCAGGACCTCGCCTTCAGCTTCCCGAACCGAGCCGCCGGAACGCCGGGGGCGGCCGGCGCCGCCGCGTGGTTCCGCCGCCAGCTCGCGCCGTACGGCTTCAGCGTCCGCAGCGAGACGTTCACCGCGACCGTACCCGAGCGAGGACGCGTGCGGCTCGTAAACCTCATCGCCGAGAAGGCCGGCCTCTCGCCGCGCCGGATCGTCGTCATGGCGCACCGCGACGACTCGGGCAGCGGGTCCGGCCTGCTCGACAACGCCTCGGGGACGGCGGCCCTGATCGAGCTGGCCCGCACGTATGCGCCCGCCGCCGGCGCGCCGCGCGTCTCGCTGCCGTACTCGCTCGTCTTCCTCTCCACCGACGGGGCCGCCGACGGCGCGCTCGGCGCCGCCCACTACGCCGCGGAGCCGGCGACGCGCCGGAACACGCTCGCGGTCATCAACCTCGACGCGATCGCAGGCTCGCACGCACCGCGGCTCGAGCTCGCGGGCGACACCGCACGCTCGCCGGCGGCCGGCCTCGTGGAGACGTTGCGGGCGATGCTGGCGCGAGAGACCGGCGCCGACCCGGCGCGGCCGAGCGGGCTGCGGCAGCTGATCGACCTCGGCTTCCCGTTCAGCGCCTACGAGCAGGCGCCGTTCGTCAGCCGCGGCATCCCCGCGGTGACGATCACCACCGCCGGAGATCGGCCGCCGCGCAGCGAGGGACCCGCGCGCGAGCGTCTCGACGTGACGCGCCTCGGCCAGATCGGACGAGCGACGCAGAACGCGATCGCCGCGATGGAGCAGGGCGTCGCCCTCGCGCAGGGGCCCGCGAGCTACCTCTACCTCGGCCAGCGGCTCGTTCGCGGCTGGGCGATCGAGATCGTCCTCGTCGCCGCCCTGCTGCCGTTCGTCGTCACGGCGGTCGACCTCTTCGCGCGCTGCCGCCGGCGGCGGATCC
>JADGHP010000150.1 GCA_019683855.1 Thermoleophilia bacterium | reverse complement strand
CCCCCAGACTGGCGCGCTAACCAGGCTGCGCCACGCCCCGTGACGCACGACACGGTATCAAGCCGCCTCGCGCGCGGCAGAGCCGCCTCCCTCCACAGGCGACGCGGACGCGAGTGACGGCGAAGAACGCCGTCGGCGCAGCGGACGCGGTACCGTTTCGGTTGAAGGGAGACGCTGTGGACGAGCCGGTCGCCGAGATCCGCTACACGGGGAGGATCCAGGTGCGCCCCTACCGTCGCGGCACCTACCTCGGCGACGATCACCTGGACACGCTGATCGAGCGCGCGCTCCGCGACCGCTACCGCTACGGCGAAGGCTGGGAGGGGCATGCCGAGGTGACGATCACGCTCCACGAGCGCCGCCCGACCGAAGCCGAGGCGGCCTAGGATCGCGCCATGGGCACGCCTGCGGGCTGGCGCGAGGAAGGCGGGGCGCTCGTGCGCGAGCTCGAGTTCGCCTCGTTCGCCGAGGCGATCGCCTTCGTCACGCGTCTCGCTCGGCTCGCCGACGCCGAGGACCACCACCCGGACATCGACATCCGCTACCGCCGCGTGATCGTCCGCTGGACGACCCATGCCGCCGGCGCCGTCACCGAGCGCGACCGCGAGCTCGCGGCGCGCACCTCCGCGCTCGTGTCCGCCTGAGCGGGGCTCGCGTCCCGCCCGGAGGCGCCGCGCCCGTGTAGAAGTAAGACCGTGCGCGCCGGCGACACGAACGAGACGATGAGCGCAGCAGCGGCCACCGCAGCCCCAGCGACTGCCCCGGACGACTGGCACCTCGACCTACGCGGCGACGGTCGCCGGCGCGAGGAGGCGATCGCGCGGCTACACGGCCTGCTCCTGCGGGCGGCGCGCTTCGAGGTCTCCCGCCGCCGCGCCTCCCTCCCTCGGCTCACAGGCGGCGACCTGGACGAGCTGGCGCAGGAGGCCGCCGACGACGCCGCGATGTCGGTGCTGCGCCGGCTCGACGACTTCCGCGGCGAGAGCCGCTTCACCACGTGGGCGTACAAGTTCGCGCTGCTCGAGGCGGCGGTGAAGGTTCGCCGCAGGGCGTGGCGGGACCGGGAGCTCACGCTCGAGCCGGAGACGTGGTCGCAGCTCGAGCACCCGGCGCCGAGCCCGGCCGCGACCGCCGAGCGCGGCGCGCTGCTCGCCGCGATCCAGGAGGGGATCCGCACGGCGCTGACGCCCCGCCAGCGGCAGGTGCTCGTCGCGCTCGCCCTCAACGGGGTCCCGATCGACGTGCTCGCCGAGCGGCTCGGCAGCAACCGCAACGCGCTCTACAAGACGCTCCACGACGCCCGCAGGCGCCTGCGGGCGCACCTCGAGGCGACCGGCTTCACGGGAGGGCGGCGATGACGACCGATCCCGATCTCGACCTGACGCTCCTGCGGCTGCTGGGCCCCGGCGAGCCGGAGGTCGACTGCGACGAGTGCTTCGAGCTCCTCGACCGCTACGTCGACCTCGAGCTCGCGGACGAGCCGGCCGAGGAGATCCTGCCCGGCGTCCGCGCCCACCTGGCCGGCTGCCCGGCCTGCGCCGAGGAGCACGAGAGCCTGCGCGCGCTCGTCGAGCTCGACCACCTGTCCTGAACCACTCATCCAAGCGAGGCGACATGCACTCCACGCGCTATCTGATCGTCGGCGGCGGCATGACGGGTGACATGGCCGCGAAAGGCATCCGCGACCGCGACCCGGACGGGCGGATCACGCTCGTCGGGGCGGAGCCCCATCCTCCCTACAAGCGGCCGCCGCTCTCGAAGGGGCTCTGGAAGGGCGCAGAGGAGAGCACGGTCTGGCGCCAGCCGGCCGAAGGGGTCGAGCTGCGGACGGGGCGGCGCGTCGTCGCGGTCGACCTCGACGCCCGCCGGGCGACCGACGATCGCGGCGAGGAGTACGCGTGGGAGAAGCTCCTGCTCGCGACCGGCGCGCGACCGCGGGAGATCCCCGGCGCCGAGGGCGTCGTCTACTTCCGCACGCTCGACGACTACCGCTTCGTGCGCGAGCGCGCGGTCGAGGGCGCCCGCTTCGTCGTGATCGGCGGCGGCTTCATCGGCTCGGAGCTCGCCGCGGCGCTCCACGACGCCGGCTGCCGGGTGACCATGGTCTTCCCGGAGCCGGGGATCGGCCACCGCCTCTTCCCCGCCGACCTGTCGGCGTTCGTCACGGACTCCTATCGCGAGCGCGGCGTCGAGGTGCTCGCCGGCGAGACGGTGTCGGGCGTCGAGGCGCGCGGCGACGGGGCCGTCGTCCGCACCGGATCGGGGCGCGCGCTCGAGGCGGACGGCGTCGTCGCCGGGCTCGGCGTGCTGCCGGCAACCGAGCTGGCGGAGGCCGCCGGCCTGCCGGTCGACGACGGGATCGTCGTCGACGAGTACGGGCGCGTCGACGGCCGCGAGGACGTGTGGGCGGCCGGCGACGTGGCGAGCTTCCCGGTGCCCGCGCTCGGCACGCGCATGCGGATCGAGCACGAGGACCACGCGAACTCGCACGGGCGCGCCGTCGGCGCGAACATGGCCGGAGCGGGCGTGCCCTACGAGCATCTGCCGCTCTTCTACTCTGACCTGTTCGACCTCGGCTACGAGGCGGTCGGCGCCGTCGACTCGCGGCTCGAGACCGTCGAGCGCTGGCTCGAGCCGAACCGCAAGGGCGTCGTCGGCTACGTCGACGAGGAGCGCCGCCCGCGCGGCGTCCTGCTCTGGAACGTCTGGGACAAGGCCGATGCCGCGCGCGAGCTGATCCGCGCGGGGCGGCCCGTGGACGAGGAGGCGCTTGCAGTCTGAGGCTCTCCGCCGTTCGCGCAAGCCGCGGCACGGCACCGAGCTCGTCTGCGAGGGCGTCTTCCGGCCGCTCGCGCACCTCGTCGTGCTCTGCCTCGCGCCGCTGCGCGTGCCGCCGCCGCTCGTCGTGGCGGCCTCCGGAGCCACCGGCATCGCCGGCGCCGCGGAGCTCGCCCGCGGGCACCTGCTCGCGGCGGCGCTGCTCCTGCAGCTCAAGACCGTGCTCGACAACGCGGACGGCCAGCTTGCGCGGCTGACCGACCGCACGAGCGCGTTCGGCCGCTACCTCGACTCCGAGATGGACCTGCTCGTGGACGCGGCGCTCTTCGCCGCGCTCGGCTGGCGGTCGGGCGACGCCGTCCTGGCGCTCGCCGGCTTCGCCGCGCTCACCGTCGTGCTCAGCGTCAACTTCAACCTCGAGCGCCTCTACCGTGCCGAGCACGGCGGGAGCGGCGTCGCGATGCCGGAGGGCGGCGGCCGGCCGACCGCGGCGCTGCGGCTCGTCTACGCGCTCGTGTACGCGCCGCAGGACCGGCTCGTGGAGCGGCTCGTCGAGCGCCGACTGCGCGGGCGCGGCCCCGCCGAGCGGGCCGCCTACCACGACGGCGCGAGCGTCTCCGCGCTCGCGAACCTCGGCCTCTCGACCCAGCTCGCCGTCTTCGGCGCGCTCTGCGTCGCCGGCAGGCCGGCGACGTTCGCGTGGGTCGCGCTCGGCGAGCTCGGCCTCGTCGCCGCCCTCTTCCTCCGCCGCGAGGCCCGCCTGCGCGGCTCCGTCTCCCCCGAACAGGAGGTCGCATGAAGAACGTCGTCGAGCTCGCTCCGCGCGAGGAGCGGGACGGCCCGCGCGAGATCGCGCCCGAGCAGTGGCAACGCTTCGAGCGGAACGTCGCCGAGATCTTCGCCGCCTTCGGCATGGATCTCGACACGCCCGGCACGCGCGAGACGCCGCAGCGGTTCCTGCGCGCGCTCTTCGACGCGACCGCCGGCTACGACGGCGACCCCAAGCTGCGCACCGCGTTCCCGTCGGAGCGCCCCGACCACGTCGACGGCCGGCATGGGCAGATCGTCGAGGGGCCGATCGGCTTCTTCGCCCTCTGCGAGCACCACGCGCTGCCGTTCCACGGCGCCGCGCACGTCGCCTACGTCGCCGGGGAGGAGATCCTCGGCATCTCCAAGCTGACGCGCCTCGTGCGCCTCTACGCGCGGCGCTTCACCGTGCAGGAGCGGCTCGGCGAGCAGGTTGCCGACGCGCTCGTCGACCTCGTCGGCGCGCGCGGCGTGGCCGTCCATCTCGAGGCGGCGCACCTCTGCACGCAGATGCGCGGCGTGTACGAGGAGCGCTCGCGCACGGTGACGACGTTCTGGCGGGGGCTCTACGAGGAGGACGAGTCGCTCCGGCGCGAGTTCCTGGCGGAGGTGCGCGATCGGCGACGCTGAGCTCGAGCCGCTCGAGCTGCTCGCCGAGGAGGCCGGGCTGCCGCAGTGGGATCTGCCCGAGGAGCTGCGGCGGC
>JADGHP010000149.1 GCA_019683855.1 Thermoleophilia bacterium | reverse complement strand
AGCTGCTCCGGCGCCGACTCGAAGAGCGCGCGCCACTCCTCCGGCACGCCGGCCGGGTTCTCGAGGTACTCCTCGAGCAGGAGCGCGGCGTAGCCGCTGTTGAGTCCGTCGACGTGGGTTCGGCTCATCGCCCAGAGCCTTTGTAGCAGCAGGCTCCGGGGCGCCTGCCGGCTACCAGAGCGGCCGCTCGGTCACGACGGCGATCGTCATGCCGAGGAAGAAGCACGCCGCGGCGATGAAGACCGCGGCGGGCGCGAGCCGCCGGTGGTGCCGTCCCGCCATCGCGGCGGCGAGGAGAGCGAGCACCATCGAGACGAGGACGAGCCGCAGCGGGTGCCAGGCGAGCGAGACGAGGCTCGCGAAGATGGCGAGCGAGGAGAGGTAGCCCGAGACGATCTCCGCCGGTCGGGCGCGGCCGGGCTCGTCGAACGTGGCGCGCTCGACGCTCATCGCCGGTCAGCCTTCGCTCGCGCGTACGCGGTGCGCGGCGTGCGCGGGTAGAGACGGGAGGGCCCGCCGTGCGGCCGCGGCGGGCGCACCAGCTGGCGGCCGCGGCGTCCCCACCCGGGCCCGGGGCCGTCGGGCTCGGCGCGAACGGCGACGGGAGCGTCGGGGCGGCGGCGGGGCTCGGCCTTGATCGCGTACCAGACGACGACGCACAGGTAGAGGATCGGGATCTTCAGGATCACCATCAGGAACAGGACTTCCCAGAGCGAGTCGGGCGCCACCCCCGGAGTCTACCGCCGCTCGTCCGAGCAGAGGAGCAATCCCCGTCTCATGGGTGAGTTCCCACTCCACGTCGAGGCGAGAGTCGACCGACAGACATGTCCTCTCTGGCCATGTCTCGCGACCAGGTCAGGGGACATGGCCGAAGCGGTCAGGTGCGGGGCACGCGGCTGCAGGGAGCTTCGCGCCCGGAGACCGTGCTCCACGCTAGCCGCGTAGCGCGGCCGTCACGAGCATGCCGAGGCGCCGACCCTCGGGCGTGAGGCGGTACTCGGTGCGCGGCGGGCGGGTGTCGAGGACGCGACGCTCGAGCACGCCGGCCTGCTCGAGGTCGCAGAGCCGCTGCGCGAGCGTGCGCGGCGGGATCCCGTCGATCGCCTGCTTGAACTCGTTGAAGCGGACCGCGCCCCCCTCGGCGGACGCCCACAGGATCGCCAGCACCCAGCGACGCCCGAGGAGGTCGGCGGCGCGGGCGACCTCCTCGGGCAGCGGCTGGCAGCGGCGGCAGCGCACCACCGGAGCTAGAGCGCCTGGAGCGTCGGCTTCGGCTTCGGCTCGAGCGCGAGCTCGAGCACCTCGCCGAGCGTCATCACCGGGTGGAAGCGAATCGCCTCGCGCACGTCCTCGGGGACGTCGTCGAGGTCGGCGCGGTTCCGCTCCGGGATGATCACGTCGGTGAGCCCGGCGGCGTGCGCGGCGAGCGCCTTCTGCTTGACGCCTCCGACCGGAAGCACGCGGCCCTGCAGCGTCACCTCGCCGGTCATCCCGACCGTGTGCTTCACCGGCCGCCCGGTGAGGAGCGACGCGAGCGCCGTCGCGATCGTGATCCCGGCGCTCGGACCGTCCTTGGGGATCGCTCCGGCGGGGACGTGCACGTGGAAGGAGCGGTCGTTGAACGCGGCCGGGTCGATCCCGAGGTCGTCCGCGTGCGAGCGCACGTACGAGAGCGCGATCCGTGCCGACTCCTTCATCACGTCGCCGAGCTGCCCGGTGAGCACGAGGTCGTTGCCGCCGTCCATCGAGGTCGCCTCGACGAAGAGCACGTCGCCGCCGGCCCCGGTGACCGCGAGGCCGGTCGCGACGCCGGGCACCGCGGTGCGCTCCGCCGCCTCCTGGAAGAACTTCTGGCGGCCGAGCGCGTCGCGTACCACGTCCACGGTCACCTCGACCGGCGGCCGCACCGCCTCGGAGGCGATCCGGGTGGCGGTCTTGCGCAGGATCGTCCCCAGCTCCCGTTCGAGCTGGCGCACGCCGGCCTCGCGCGTGTACTCGGAGATGACGAGCTTCAGCACGTCGTCGGAGATGGAGACCTCGTCCTCGCGCAGCCCGTTCCGCTCCCGCTGGCGGGGCCAGAGGAACCCGCGCGCGATCGCCGTCTTCTCGTCCAGGGTGTAGCCGTCGAACCGGATCACCTCCATCCGGTCGAGCAGCGGCCCCGGGATGGTGTCGGCGACGTTCGCGGTGGCGATGAAGAACACCTCGGAGAGGTCGAGCTCGACGTCGAGGTAGTGGTCGCGGAACGAGTGGTTCTGCGCCGGGTCGAGCACCTCGAGCAGCGCCGCCGCCGGGTCGCCGCGCCAGTCGGCGCCGACCTTGTCCACCTCGTCGAGGAGGATCACCGGGTTCATCGTCCCCGCGTCGCGGAGCGCCCGGACGAGCCGGCCCGGCAGCGCGCCGATGTAGGTGCGCCGGTGGCCGCGGATCTCCGCCTCGTCGCGGACGCCGCCGAGCGACATGCGCACGAACTCGCGGTTGAGGGCACGCGCCACCGACTCGCCGATCGACGTCTTGCCCGTCCCGGGCGGGCCGATCAGGGTCAGGATCGCGCCCCCTCCGCCGGCGCCCCCAGCCGAGCGCCGGTCGTTGGGGATGCCGCGCTCCTGGCGCAGCTTGCGCACCGCCAGGTACTCGACGATCCGGTCCTTGACGTCCTCGAGGCCCGCGTGGTCGGCGTCGAGCACCTCCCGCGCATGCTGGGGGTCGAGCTTCTCCTCGGAGCGCGTCGACCAGGGGACCGAGGTGAGCCAGTCGAGGTAGGTGCGGATCATCGACGCCTCGCCCGAGGCCTCGCCCATGGTCTCGAGCCGCCGCAGCTCCCGCTCCGCCTGCGCGCGGACCGCCTCGGGCATCCCGGCCTCCTCGATCTTGCGCCGGTACTCGTCGATGAGCGAGGCGTCGTCCTCGCCCAGCTCCTTGCGGATCGACTCGAGCTGGCGGCGCAGGAACCACTCGCGCTGCTGACGCTGCGCGCCGGACTCGACGTCCTCGCGGATGCGGCGGCGCACCTGCAGCTCGGCGAGTCGCTCCCGCTGCAGCTCGAGGGCGTAGCGGAGCCGCTCGACGACGTCGACCTTCTCGAGCAGCTCGACGCGCTGCTCGAAGGTGATGTCGGGGGCGTAGGCGCAGGTGTCGGCGAGCGCGCCCGCGTCCTTGATCGCGCGCAGGAACTGGCGCACCCGATCGTCCACCTCCCGCAGCTCGAGGATCTCCTCGACGACGGCGCGGTACTCGCGCTCGAGCTCGCGCGTCTGTACGGGCGGCGGGTTCTCGTCGGGGCGCTCCTCGACCTCCACGCGCAGTCGGCCGAGCGGGTCGGTGTGCGCCGCGCCGATGATGCCCCGGTGGAGGCCGGTCAGCGCCACCGCCCGCGCGCCGCCGGGGAGCTGGGCGCGGTCGGTGACCTCGGCGACGGTGCCCACCTTCGCGTACTCCTGCTCGTGCCGCGGCACGAGCAGGACGCGCTCCTCGTCGGCGACGTCGACCGTCAGGGTGACGGTCATGCCCGGGAACACGACCGTGTCCTCGAGCGGGACGAGCAGAAGATCGGTCAAGACGAGCCACTCCTCGTTCGCATAGTAGGTATCGAAACTGTAGCTGCTCTCTTCCGTGCCGCGCCGGCGGCCGGAGTCGCGCCGCGCCGTCAGCTCGCGTCGTCCTCGAGCCCCGCCGCCGCGAGCGCGGCCGCGAGGTGCGGGTGCTCCTCGACCCGGACGACCTTCCCGTCCCGGGTGTGCACGACGGCGGCGTAGCGCCCGACGAGGTAGTACCGGCGGCTCTGCAAGGGCCGGTCGTCGGTCGGGTCGGTCTCCACCCGGGAGAAGCGCATGCTGACGACGACGCGCTCCCCCACGCCGATCGCGCGGTCGACGGTGACGTGGTAGCGCTCGGCGAGGCGCTCCGCGATGACCTCGAGGACGTCGTCCCGTCTGACGAGCGTTCCCTCGCCGCCCGCCGCCACCCACTCGACGTCGGGGTCGAGCATGCCGGCGATCGCCTCCAGGTCGCCGGCGACGAACGCCCGGTAGCCGCGCAGCAGCAGCTCGACGCTCTCCTGGCTCACAGGCCGAGTGTAGGGAGCGGCGCGGCGGAGGGAGGCTCAACGGATGAAGGCTCGTCACACGTGCCTCGACGGCTCGACCGTCACGTTCGACGGTGATCTCGGGCTGCGGCTGCGGTCTGCCGTCCATCTGAGAATCAGTGCCTGCTCACGAGACGATAGTGGCCTCTTGTGAATCGGTACACATCCTCGATCTCGCCGTGTCCGCTGCGGTAGCGGTTCTCAAAGGTC
>JADGHP010000148.1 GCA_019683855.1 Thermoleophilia bacterium | reverse complement strand
GAGGCGGGCCGGATCGACGTCGTCTTCTGGCTCGTGATCGCGATCTGCATCGTCATCTTCTCGATCGTCGTCGCCGCGCTCCTCTACGCGGTGATCCGCTTCCGGGCCGCCCCCGACGACCTCTCGGATGGCCCGCCGATCCACGGTCACACCGGGCTCGAGATCACGTGGACGCTGATCCCGACGCTGCTCGTGACCACGATCGGGATCGTGAGCGCTGTCGTCCTCGCGCAGAACGACGCCAAGGGCGAGAATGTGCTGCGCGTCGACGTGACCGCCCAGCAGTTCGCCTGGACGTTCAGCTACCCGGATGCGGGCGGAGTCACCTCGCCGACGCTGCGCCTGCCCAAGGACCGCTCGGTGCTGCTGCGGATCCGCTCCAAGGACGTCATCCACTCGTTCTGGGTGCCGGAGTTCGCGCAGAAGCAGGACGCCGTGCCCGGGATCACGACGACGCTCCACATCACGCCCGACCGGCTCGGCACCTTCCCCGTCATCTGCACGGAGCTCTGCGGCCTCGGACACGCGCTCATGCGCTCGGAAGCGATCGTGATGCGGCCGGCCGCCTTCGACGCCTGGCTGCGCAAGCAGGCCTCCGCCGCGGGGAGCGCCGCAGGTGGAGGCTCCTCGCCGGGCAACCCCTCTGCCGCCGGCAAGGCCGTCTTCGACCGGAACGCGTGCGGCTCGTGCCACACGCTCGCCGCCGCCGGCTCGAACGGCACGGTCGGACCCGACCTCGACACGCTCGCCGAGTCGGCGCGCAAGGCGGGGCAGCCGCTCGAGAGCTTCGTCCGCCAGTCGATCGTCGACCCGAACGCCTACGTCGCGCCGGGCTACCCGAAGAACGTGATGCCCCCGTCGTTCGGCTCGCTGCCCAAACGCGAGCTCGACGCGCTCGTCCAGTTCCTCGTGTCCGCCGCCTCCGGCGCCGGGCGCTAGAAAGGAGTGTCGCTCGCCCATGGTTCAGGTCGCCGAGACCCCGCCAGCTAGCCTCCGGCGCCGCCCGCAGCGGGGTGGCGGAGGCCTGCGCCTGCTCTACCGCGCGGGCTGGATTCGCGCCGCCTGGATGATGTGCCTGTTCGGCGGCATCGGGCTCGGGATCGTCGCCGCCTTCCGCTGGTGGGGCGGCTGGCACCCGATCCTCGACGCGCAGCCGGTGATCCTCGTCTCGGCGCTCGTCGCCGCCCCGATCGGCTTCCTCGCCGGCTTGGGCGCCTTCGACTACTGGACGTACTACGCGCTCGGCTTCCCCACCCGCCCCGAGGATCACTCCGGCCACGGCGCGCGCAGCTGGCGCGACTACTTCCGCGTCAACACCGACCACAAGGTGATCGGGATGCAGTACCTGGTCACCACGGTCGTCTTCTTCCTCGCCGGGGGCCTGCTCGCGCTGCTCGTGCGCGCCGAGCTGGCGCGGCCCGGGATGCAGTTCGTCGACAACCAGACGTTCAACGGCCTCTTCTCGGTGCACGCGTCCCTGATGATCTTCCTGTTCGTGATCCCGGCCTTCGCCGGGCTCGCGAACTTCGTCGTGCCGCTCATGCTCGGGGCGCCCGACATGGCGTTCCCGCGTCTGAACGCCCTCTCCTTCTGGCTGCTGCCGATCGCCGGCGTGATGATGCTCGGCTCGTTCCTCGTCCCGGGCGGGGCGTTCGCCTGCGGCTGGACGGGCTACGTGCCGCTCTGCTCGAGCCACCAGCCGCTCGGCGCCGTCTTCTTCAACCAGGGCGTGCAGTGGGCCGGCGCCTCGTCGATCATGACCGCCCTCAACTTCCTGGTCACGATCATCACCATGCGGGCGCCGGGAATGACCTTCTGGCGGATGCCGCTGCTCGTCTGGGCGAACTTCACGACCTCGCTGCTCGTCGTGATCGCCACCCCGTTCATCGCCGGCTCGCAGTTCTTCTCCATGTTCGACCACGTGATGCACACAGGCTTCTTCGAGCCGGAGAAGGGCGGCTACGTGCTCGGGTACCAGCACATCTTCTGGTTCTACTCGCACCCGGCCGTCTACATCATGATGCTGCCCGGCTTCGGGATCATGAGCGAGGTGATCTCGGTCTTCAGCCGCAAGCCGATCTTCGGCTACCGGCTGATGGCGCTCTCGCTGATGGCGATCGTCGTGCTCGGCTTCTCGGTCTGGGCGCACCACATGTTCGTCAGCGGCATGGCCTCGTGGCTGCGCGTGCCGATGATGATCACCACCCTGCTGATCGCGGTGCCGACCGGGATCAAGATCTTCAGCTGGCTCGCCACCATGTGGGAGGGCAAGCTGCACTTCCGGACACCCATGCTGTTCGCGCTCGGCTTCGTCTCGATGTTCGTGATCGGCGGCCTGTCCGGCGTCATGCTCGGCGCCGTCCCGATCGACATCCACGTGAGCGACACCTACTTCGTCGTCGCCCACATCCACTACGTGCTCTTCGGCGGCTCCGTGTTCACGATCTTCGCCGGGATCTACTACTGGTTCCCGAAGATGACCGGCCGCATGTACGACGAGCGACTCGGCAAGCTCCACTTCTGGCTCACCTTCGTCAGCTTCAACCTCACCTTCTTCCCGATGCATCTGGTCGGGGTCGAGGGAATGCCGCGCCGCGTCTCGGACTACGCGCCGAAGTTCGCCGACCTGAACCTGTTCATGTCGCTCGCCTCGTTTGCGCTCGGCGCGTCCGTGCTCGTCTTCCTCTACAACATGATCACGAGCTGGCGCAACGGCGAGCGAGCTCCCGCGAACCCGTGGCGCGCGCTAACGCTCGAATGGCAGGTGAGCTCGCCGCCGCCGATCTTCAACTTCGACGAGATCCCGCAGGTCGTCGGGTCGCCGTACGAGTACGGCGTCCCGGGCGCGCGGCACGCGATCCTCGCGCCCGCACGCGCGAAGGAGCTGGAGGAGGTCGGCGTATGAGCGCCGCGTGGGGAAGCGAGCAGGGTACGCACCTCCTGCTCGTCGCGAACGAGACGGTCGGCGAGCGAGCGCTGCTCGACGCGATCGCCGACCGCGGCGACCACATCCACGTCACGGTCGTCTGCCCGGTGAACCAGCCGCGCCGCGGCTACGTCGTATACGCCGACACCCGGCGCGCCTCGGCGCAGCGCCGCCTCGACCGGGCGCTCGCGTACCTGCGCAGGGCGGGGATCTCCGCCGACGGCTACGTCGTCGACGGCGACCCGGTCGCCTGCGTCCGCGACGCGCTCGCGCAGCTCGAGCCTCCCGTCGACGCGATCCTCGTGTCGACGCATCCGCGGGAGAAGTCCGGCTGGCTGCGCCGCAACGTCGTCGAGCGGATCCGGGCCGCGGCGGGCGGCGTCCCGGTCGAGCACCTCGTGCCGCGCGAGGACGGCTCCGAGCCCGCGAACGTGCTCGTGATCGCGAACGAGACGGTGCTCGGCGAGCCGCTGCTCGAGAAGATCCGCGAGCGGGCGCGCCGGAGCCCCGCGGCCTTCCTCATCGTCTCGCCGCAGACCGATCCGGGCGTGGGCGCGCACCCCGAGGCCGAGCGCCGGCTCAAGCGCGCGCTCGCGCAGCTCCGCGGCGAGGGCATCGAGGCGCACGGCCAGATCGCGCACCCGGATCCCTTCAGCGCCGCGATGGAGGCGGTCCACGACGAGCGCGTCGACGAGATCATCGTCTCGACGTTCGAGCCGCTCCGCTCCGGCTGGCTGCGCCGCGACCTCGTCGAGCGGCTGCGCGCCGAGACGGGGCTGCCGGTCGAGCACGTCGTGGTAGCGACGCCGGTGGGGGTGGCCTCGTGACCGCGTACTCGCACGCCGAGCCGCTCGCGCACGACGAGCACCACGGCCCGCCCGCGCCGCACTACAGCTCGCGGATCAGCCCGGGCGTGCTCGGCATGTTCCTGTTCATCGCCTCCGAGGTGATGCTCTTCGGCTCGTTCTTCACGGCCTACTTCTTCGTGCGCGTGGTGAACGGGACGCCGTGGCCGACGCCGCCCTTCCACCTGCCGGTCTTCGTCGCCTTCGTCAACACGTGCATCCTCGTCACGTCGAGCTTCACGGTGCACTGGGCGCTCCAGTCGATCAAGCGCGGCAACGTCTGGGGTCTGCGCGCCGGGCTCCTGCTCACCTTCCTGATGGGGCTCACGTTCCTCGTCACGCAGGCGCGCGAGTACTCGCGCGTCGGCTTCGCCCCCAAGGACGGGGCGTTCGCGACGATCTTCTACAGCCTCACCGGCCTGCACGGGGCGCACGTCTTCGTCGGGCTGACGATCCTGCTGTTCATGACGATCCGCGCCTTCCGCGGGCACTTCTCGGCCGACCACCACCACGGCGTCGAGATCGG
>JADGHP010000014.1 GCA_019683855.1 Thermoleophilia bacterium | reverse complement strand
TGAGGGATCACCGCCTCCGCTTCCGGACGCTCGTCGCGATGAACGCGCTCGGGATCGTCCACCGCGAGCTGGCGAAGCTCCCGCCCGAGGACGACAGCGCGCAGCGCGAGCTGGCGGCGCGGATCCGAGCGGGCGACGTCCCACCCGGGACGCTGGAGCGCGTCAAGGCCGACGTCGAGGCGCGGCTGCGGATCGCGAGCCCGAGCTACCTCGAGCGCTACCGGCGCGACGGGTAGACGGACGCTCCCGGCCGCTCGACCGCTTCGGGCACGCGGACGGACACCGCGGACGCCCCGGGCGCACCGGGCGTGGCGGCGCCGCGGATCAGCTCCTGTTCCGGCGAGAGCGGGGAGTCCATGGGCGTATTCTCCACGCATGCCGAATCTCACTGGAAAGGTGGCCATCGTCACCGGAGCGGGCAGAGGGATCGGGCGCGCCCACGCGCTCGCGCTCGCTGCCGCAGGTGCGAAGGTCGTCGTCAACGACCTCGGCGCCGCCGTCTCGGGCGAGGGCGCCGACCTCTCACCGGCCGAGCAGGTCGCAGAAGAGATCCGCGACGCCGGCGGCGAGGCTGTCGCGAACGGCGAGAACGTCGCCGACTTCGCGGGGGCGGAACGGATGGTGCAGCACGCCCTCGACGCGTTCGGACGGCTCGACATCCTCGTCAACAACGCGGGGATCCTGCGCGACCGGATGCTCGTCAACATGACGGAGGCAGAGTGGGACGCGGTGATCGCGGTCCACCTCAAGGGACACTTCGCTCCCACCCGTCACGCCGCCGCGTACTGGCGGGAGCGCGCGAAGGCGGGCGAGGAGCTGCGGGCGCGCGTGATCAACACGTCGAGCCCGTCGGGCGTGTTCGGCAACGTCGGCCAGGCGAACTACGGCGCCGCGAAGGCCGGCATCGCCGGCTTCACGATCATCGTCGCGCAGGAGCTCCAGCGCTACGGGGTGACCGTCAACTGCCTCGCGCCGAACGCCCGCACGCGCATGACCGAGGAGACGTTCGACATGGGCGAGCGGCCGGAGGGCTGGGATCCGCTCGACCCGGCGAACGTCGCGACCGTCGCGGTCGCGCTCTGCGCCGACGAGGCGCAGCACGTGACCGGTCAGGTGTTCCACATCTGGGGCGGCGCCGTGAACGTGCTGCGCGGCTGGAGCGCGGGCGAGCTGCTCGAGGCGCCCGAGGGCTGGGAGCCCGACGCGCTGCTCGCCGAGCTGCTCGAACGCTTCCCGGACGGCGTCGCGCCTCCCGGGATGGTCGCCGGGATGCAGGCGGCAGGTGGCCGCTCGCTCCGCGCCTCGCCGTGAGCTCGCCGCGCCGCCGGCGCATCTACCTGATGCGCCACGCGCAGGTGCGCTACTTCGACGGCGTCCGGCCGGAGCAGGTGCAGCTCACCGACGAGGGCCGCCGCCAGGCCGAGGCCGCGGCGGCCGCGCTCGCGAGCGTCGCCTTCGACCGCGTGATCACGAGCACCCTGCCGCGGACGATCGAGACGGCGCGGATCGTGGCCCCGGGTCGCGAGCCCGAGCCGCGAGCGGCGCTGCGCGAGATCGAGGGCGGCGACATCCGCGGCCTTGCCCCCGGCGAGGTGCAGGAGATGATGACGACCGCATTCCGCGGGGTCGTGTCGCCGGAGACGCGGTTCCTCGGCGGCGAGACGATCGGCGAGCTGCTCGCCCGGGTGCTGCCGGAGATCGACGCCCTGCTCGCCGACGAGAGCTGGGACGTCGTCCTGCTCGTCCTCCACGGCGGCGTCAACCGCGCGATCCTGAGCCGCGCCCTCACCGGCGAGAAGGTGTTCCTCGGCGGCTTCGAGCAGTCGCCGGGGTGCGTGAACGTGCTGGACGTCTCCGGCGCCGACGACTGGATCGTCCGGGCCGTCAACCACACGCCCTACGACCCGGCGCACGCCCGCGCGCCGCGAACGACGACGATGGAGGAGCTGTGGGCCGACTACCTCGCCGCCCGGGAGCGACGGGCCCCGCTGTGACGCTTCCGCCCGGAATCGAGAGCGTCTAGAGTCTTCCGCGCTCCGGCATGGGCCTCCTCTCGATCGAGAACGCGCGGTTGCGATTCGGGGGCATCGTCGCCCTCGACGACGTGTCGCTCGACGTGGCGGAAGGCACGATCGCGGGCCTGATCGGGCCGAACGGCGCGGGGAAGACGACGGCCTTCAACGTCATCACCCGCCTCTACCGCCTCGAGTCCGGAGACGTCGTCTTCGACGGGCGCTCGCTCCGGCGCACGCCGCCGAGCCGCGTCGTCCAGCTCGGCATCGCGCGCACCTTCCAGAACGTCGAGTTGTTCCCGACGATGACCGTGCTCGAGAACGTGCTCGTCGGCGCGCACGCCCACGCCCGCTTCCGCCGCGAAAGCGACCTGCGCCGGTCGGCGCTCGAGACCCTGGAGTACGTCGGGATCGAGCGCTACGCGCACCGGCCGGCCACGGGCCTGCCGTTCGGGACGCTGAAGCGCGTCGAGCTCGCCCGCGCGCTCGCGGCCTCGCCGCGGCTCCTCCTCCTGGACGAGCCCGCCGGGGGGCTCAACCACGAGGAGGTGCAGGAGCTCGGCGCGTTCATCCGGCGCCTGCGCGACGAGCTGCGCCTCACCGTGCTGCTCGTCGAGCACCACATGAACCTCGTGATGCAGGTCTCGGACCACGTGCACGTCCTCAACTTCGGGCGCGTGATCGCGAGCGGCCCGCCGGCGGAGGTGCAACGCAACCCGAAGGTGATCGAGGCCTACCTCGGCGGCGACCTCTCGTCGGCTGAGAGCGCGCACCCCGTGTCTAGCGCCGGAGAGACGGCATGAGCGGGCTGCTCGAGCTGCGGGACGTCGAAGCCCACTACGGGCCGGTGCAGGCGCTGCGCGGCGTCTCGCTCGAGGTCGAGGAGGGGACGATCGTCGCCGTGCTCGGCGCGAACGGGGCCGGCAAGACGACGACGTTGCGCGCGATCTCGGGCACGGTGCGCCGCACCGGAGAGCTGCGCTTCGCCGGGCAGGAGCTCGGGCGGCTCGGTCCGGAGGACACGGCCCGGCTGGGGATCGCGCACGTGCCCGAGGGGCGCGGCACCTTCGCCGAGCTGACCGTGTGGGAGAACCTGCGGCTGGGCGCCTACACGCGCCGCGGGTCGATCCGGGAGGACGTGCAGCGCGTCCTCGCGTACTTCCCGTGGCTCGACGACCGCCGCCACCAGGAGGCCGGCACCTTGAGCGGCGGCGAGCAGCAGATGCTCGCGCTGGCCCGCGCGTTCGTGGCCCGGCCGCGTCTGCTCCTGCTCGACGAGCCGTCGCTCGGGCTCGCGCCGGTGCTCGTGACCGAGATCTTCCGCATCATCCGCGAGCTGAACGAGCGCGAGGGACTGACGGTGCTCGTCGTCGAGCAGAACGCCCACATCGCGCTCCAGCTCGCCGCCACCGCGTACGTGCTCGAGGTCGGGCGCGTCGCGCTCGCGGGCCCGAGCGAGGAGCTGCGCGCCCACGAGTCCGTCCGCAAGAGCTACCTCGGCTACTGATGGCGACCGTCGAGACGAGACCGGCACGGCTGCGACGCGATCTGCCGCAGTGGCTGCGGGCGCTCGTCCGCCCGGTGCCGCTCGGGCTCGCTGCGGCGTGCGTCTTCCTCGTCGTCGGCAGCCTGCTCAGCAACGACTTCGCGCAGCAGACGGTGGCGGGGCTCGCCCAGGGAACGATCTTCGGCAGCCTGGCCCTCGCGCTCGTGCTGATCTACCGCGCGACCGAGGTGATCAACTTCGCGCAGGGCGAGATGGCGATGGCGACAACCTACGTCGCGTACCAGCTCATCTCCTGGGGGCTCTCCTACTGGGAGGCGTTCTTCGCGACGCTCGTCGTCGCGTTCGTGTTCGGCGTCGTCGTCCAGGTCGTCTTCATCCGCCCCGTCCAGCACACGTCGGTGATCGCGGTCGTGATCGTCACCGTCGGTCTGTTCATCCTCATCGACGGCCTCGTGACCTGGAAGTGGGGCGCCGACCTGAAGTTCATGCCGGCGCCGTTCGGGAAGACCGTCTACCACGTCGGCGGAGTCGCCTTCGCCCAGCAGGATCTCGGCACGCTGCTCGTCTCGGTGCTGTCGGTGCTCCTGCTGTGGGCGCTGTTCCGGTTCACGAAGCTCGGCCTGGCGATGCGCGCCGCGGCGCTGCGGCCGGCATCGGCCCGCCTCGTGGGCGTCCGCGTCGATCGCATGCTCGCGATCGGCTGGGGTTTCGCGGCGGTGCTCGGCGCGGTCGCGGGCCTGATGGCGGAGCCGGCGCAGTACGTGCTCCAGCCGAGCCTGATGCAGCCGATCCTGCTCTACGCCTTCGCAGCCGCGGTGCTCGGCGGGCTCGAGAGCCCCGCGGGGGCGGTCGTGGGCGGGATCGCGCTCGGCGTGTTCCTCAACCTCGTCGGCCAGTACGTCGGCTTCGTTACCTCGGAGCTGCGCCTGCCGTTCGCGTTCGCGGTGCTCCTCGTCGTCCTCCTCGTCAAGCCGGCCGGGCTGTTCGGCCGGGCCCGGGTGCGGCGCGTATGAAGCCCTCCGCCGTCGGGCTCGCGACGACCGTGGTCGCAGGCGCGGTGCTCGCGCTGCTGCCGTTCGCCCTCAGCTCGTACCACCAGGGGCTCGCGGCGCAGGTCGGGGTCTACTTCATCGCCATCCTCGGCCTCAACATCCTCACCGGCTACTCGGGGCAGATCTCGATCGGGCACGGCGCGTTCATGGCGATCGGCGGCTACACGACCGCGATCATGTCGCGCGACCACCGCACGAACCTGATCCTGACCATGCTGATGGCGCTCGCCATCTGCTTCGTGCTCGGGCTCGTCGTCGGGCTGCCCGCGCTGCGCCTCTCGGGCGTCTACCTCGCGCTCGCCACCTTCGCGCTCGCGGTGTCGGTGCCGCAGCTCCCGCTCAAGTTCTCGACGTTCCTCGGCGGCTCGAACGGCGTCCAGTCGGCGGAGACGGTGACCCATCGCTGGCTCTACGGCGCGAGCTGGACGGCGGCGGCGATCCTCTTCGTGCTCGCGTGGCTTCTGCTCCGCGGTCGCACCGGCCGGGCGTTCCGGGCGATCCGCGACAGCGAGATCGCGGCGACGTCGTCCGGCGTCAGACTGCCGATCTACAAGACGCTCGCGTTCGGCGTCTCGGCCGCGTACGCGGGCGTCGCCGGGTCGCTGTACGTGCTCGGGACGAACGGGTTCGCCCAGCCGAACGAGTTCGGCGTCTTGCTCTCGCTCCAGATCCTCGTCGGCGCCGCCGTGGCCGGGCTCGGGTCGCTGTGGGGCGTGCTCGCCGGCGCCGCCTTCGTCGGGCTGCTGCCGACGATCTCGAAGGACGTGCCGCTCGTCGGCTCGGCGCACGGCCAGGACGTCGTCTTCGGGTTGATCGTCGTCCTCGTGATGCTCCTGCTGCCGCAGGGCTTCGCCGGCTTCCTCGCCCGGCTCGCGCGGCTGCGGGCCGCCCGGCCCGCGTCAGACCGGCCTTGAACCGCGGTTCAATTTTTTCTATCAATTCGGATCCGGGCTCGTCATAATCGGCACTTCGATTCTGCGAGTCGGGTTACCAATCGTAGGAGGGCGGATGCGTATCAACGGAAGGATTGGGGCGCTCGTCGCTGCTCTCGCAGTGACTGGCGTCGCGGCCGGCGCAGCGGCGGGTGCGCACCGCGCCGATCCCGGGATCACGAAGACCTCGATCAAGATCGGCGGCACCTTCCCGCTCACCGGCGTCGCGTCGCTGTACAAGACGATCCCGGCGGCTGAGAAGGCGTACTACGACTACGTGAACGCCCACGGCGGCGTGAACGGTCGCAAGATCGACTTCGAGATCCTCGACGATGCCTACGATCCCTCGAAGACGGTGCCGCTCGTGCAGCAGCTCGTCGAGAAGGACAAGGTCTTCGCGGTGGTCGGCAGCCTCGGCACCGCGCCTGGCCTCGCCACCTGGGGCTACCTGAACTCGAAGAAGGTGCCGCAGGTGCTGCTCGCCACCGGCGACTCGTACTGGGGCTTCTGCGTCAAGAAGGCGTGCGCCGGGTCGCCGAAGCCGTGGACGAGCGGCTGGCAGCCCGACTACCCGGGTGAGGGCAAGGTGTACGGCCGCTACATCGCGGCCAACATGCCGAACGCCAAGATCGGCGTGCTCTACCAGAACGACGCCTACGGCAAGAACTACTACGCGGGCCTGCGCGTCGGCCTCGGCGCGAAGAAGGAGAACATCGTCGACGCCGAGTCGTATGACGTCACGAATCCCAGCCTGACGCAGCAGATCCTCGCGCTGAAGAGCAAGGGCGCGGACGTGTTCGTGGTGTTCGCGACGCCGAGCCCGACGATCACCGCGCTCGTCACCGCGGCGAAGGTCGGCTGGAGCCCGACGACGTTCATCAACAACGTCTCGGCGAACCGGCTCTTCCTGCTCGCGGCGGCGGCGAACGGCGCCAACGTCGACGGCGTCATCTCCACGACGTACGTCGCCAGCCCGACCACCCAGCCCGACCTGCCCGGGATGAAGCTCGCCAAGCAGATCATCGACCAGTACGCGCCGTCGCTTGCGTCGAGCTTCGCACAGGGCGATACGAACATCGTGTACGGCCTCGGGGTGGCGTGGACGTTCGTGCACGCGCTGCAGAAAGCGGGCCGCAACCCGACCCGGGCGAGCCTGATGAAGGCGCTGCACAGCCTCAACACCTCGAAGAACCCGTTCGTCTACCCGGGGATCAAGCTGCAGACGTCGGAGAACGACAACTTCCCGATCGAGCAGGAGATCATGATCCGCTGGAGCGGCGGGGCGAGGGGCGACTGGCACCCGTTCGGCAAGCTCCTGAGCGGCGTCCGCTGACGCCTTCGAGGAGACGCTCGTAGACTCGGCGGGGGAGCTTCGGCTCCCCCCGCCGTCGTAGAGTCCTGCGGGAACCCTGTGATGCGCGCTGCACCTCTCGCGGTCGCGCTGCTCGCTGCGGCGGCTGTCTGCCCGCCCGCGGCGGAGGCGCACCCGGGCCCGCTCGGGCAGGCGCCGACGCGCCTCGATCGGCTCGTCTGGGCCGGCCGGCCGATCTACTGCGGCGGGCAGGGGAAGCGTCTCTTCGCGCTCACCTTCGACGACGGCCCCGGGCCGTGGACCGAGGCGCTCGTCGCGGCGCTGCGGCGGCGGCACGCGCCGGCGACGTTCTTCCTCGTCGGCAACCGCGTGCGGCTGTGGGAGAGCGCGGCCCTGGCCGAGGCGGCCTCCGGGGCGATCGGCAACCACACGTGGTCGCACCCGCAGCTCACCCGGCTCCCGGCGCGGCGCGTGCGCGAACAGCTCGTGTGGACGCAGCAGGCGCTCCGGAGGCTCGTGCGAGCGCGGACGCGGCTCTTGCGCCTCCCGTACGAGCGCTCGAACGCACGCGTGGAGCGGATCGTGCACGCGCTCGGCCTGCTCGACGTGCGCTGGAACGTCGACTCCGGCGACTCCCGCCGCGGCGCGCGGCCCGCCGCGGTCGCACGCGAGATCGTCCGCAACCTGAAGCCGGGAGCGATCGTGCTCATGCACGACACGCACCCCTGGACGGCGAAGGTGGTTCGGGTCGTGCTCGCCGCGGCGCGCCGCCGCCACCTGCGCCCGGTGACGGTGCCGGAGCTGCTCGAGGCCGACCCTCCTCGCCCGAACGAGAACTGCTACGCCTGAGCCCCGACCGGGGCCGGCGAGCCCCCAGCGCCTCCCGCGCCACGTAGCAGCACGGAACAGACGGTTACGAGGCGAACGCGGAGGCGTCGGTCTCGGGCGCGCGGCAGGCGAACCGCTCGCAGACGTAGACGGCGGGCTTGCCGTCGACGAGCGTCTTTCCTTCGAGCAGCGGCACGCCGTCCGCGGGGCCGAACGCGACGACCGCGTTCGGGTCGTAGCCGCGCAGCGCCGCCCGCGCCACCTCGCTCTCCGCCGAGCCGAGGATGGCGAGCTCGCGCGACGACGAGAGGTAGAGGTCGAGCGCGCAGAGCGCCCAGCCGAACGCCGACGGCGCGCGCGCGATCACGTCGCGGACGAGCCGCAGCACCCCTGCCGCCAGGCGCTCGAGCTCCGCGTCGCCCCAGATGCGCGCCAGCCGCAGGAGCACGAACGCGAGCATCGAGTTCCCGGACGGGGTGGGGTTGTCGTCGAGCGCCTTCTGGCGGGCGACGAGCTCCTCGCCGTCGACGGGCGTGAGGAAGAAGCCGCCCCGCTCCGGGTCGCCGAAGAGCTCCACGGCGGCGAGCGCGAGCCGCCGGGCCTCGGCGAGCCAGCGCGGGTCGCCGGTCGCGACGTGCAGCTCGTAGAGCCCGTGCGCGACGTTGGCGTAGTCGTCGAGGTAGCCGGTCCCCTTGGCGACGCCGTCGCGCCACGTGCGGTGCAGCCGGCCGCGCTCGTCGGAAAGCGGGCCGAGCAGGAACTCGGCGAGCGCCACCGCCGCGTCGAGCCAGTCGCGCCGCTCGAGCCTCCGCCCCGCCTCGGCGAGCGCTGCGAGCAGGAGCCCGTTCCAGGAGGCGATCGCCTTGTCGTCGCGCGCCGGCTGCGGCCGGCCCGAGCGCGCCGCGAGCAGCGCCGAGCGCTCCTCCGCCGTCAGCGTGCCGCGGAGCACGAACCGCCCGTGCTCGAACGGCTGGAGCAGGTCGTCTCGCCCGGGGCCGATCGCGTCGGCGAGCTCCTCCGGCGTCCACGTGAACGTCAGCCCCTCGACGCCCTCGGTGTCGGCGTCCTGCGCCGAGGCGAAGCCGCCGCCCTCGAGCCGGAGCTCGCGCAGCACGTACTCGAGCGTCTCCTCGACTACCGCTCGGTACCGCTCCTCCCCGGTCAGCACCCACGCGTGCAGGTACGGAGGGACGAGGAGCGCGTTGTCGTACAGCATCTTCTCGAAGTGAGGCACGAGCCAGCGCTCGTCCACCGAGTAGCGGTGGAAGCCGCCGCCGACGAGGTCGTACATCCCGCCGGCGGCCATCCCGTCGAGCGTCGCGAGCGCCGGCTCGAGCGCGCCCCGCCGGAGGAGGAACTCGAGCGCGGAGGAGGGCGGGAACTTGGGGGCGCGGCCGAAGCCGCCGAAGCGTGGATCGACCTGCGCGCGCAGGACGCGCTCCGCCTCGTCGAGCAGTGCCGCCGTCAGCGGCTCCGAGGAGGGCGAGGTCGCGGCGACGCGGCGGAGCGCCCCCACGAGCGCCTCCGCCTGCTGGGCGACGTCCTCGCGCCGCGCCCGGTAGGCTTCCGCGACCGCGAGCAGAACCTGCCGGAAGGCGGGCAGGCCGTGGCGCGGCTCCGGCGGGAAGTAGGTGCCGCCGTAGAACGGCTTCCCCTCCGGCGTCAGGAACACCGTCATCGGCCAGCCGCCCCGCCCGGTGAGCGCCACCACCGCCTCCATGTAGACGGCGTCCACGTCGGGCCGCTCCTCCCGGTCGACCTTCACGTTCACGAACAGCTCGTTCATGAGCCGCGCGGTCGCCTCGTCCTCGAACGACTCGCGCTCCATCACGTGGCACCAGTGGCAGGCGGAGTAGCCGATCGAGACGTGGAGCGGCCTGTCCTCGGCGCGGGCGCGCGCGAACGCCTCCTCGCCCCACGGATACCAGTCGACCGGGTTGTCCGCGTGCTGGAGGAGGTACGGGCTCGTCTCGCGCGCTAGCCGGTTCACTGGTACGACGCTACCCGGTAGGTTCGAGGTTATGCCGTCGAACGCTGAGATGCAGGCTCGGCGACGCCTATCGCAGCCGCTGCGGCCGCTCGAAGGGATCCGGGTCGTCGACGTCACCTCGTCGCTCGCCGGGCCGACCGCGACGCAGCTCCTGGCGGCGCTGGGCGCGGACGTCGTCAAGGTGGAGCCGCTCGCCGGCGACCACGCGCGCTCCTGGGGGCCGCCCTTCTGGGACGGCGAGGGGGCGATGTTCCTCGCCGCGAACGCGGGCAAGCGCTCGCTCGCGCTCGAGCTCGGCGACCCGCGCGGGCTCGAGGCGCTGCTCCGGCTCGCGGACCGCGCGGACGTGCTCGTGCAGAGCCTGCGTCCCGGCGCGGCGGAGCGCCGCGGCTTCGGGCCGGAGGCGGTGCGCGCTCGCAACCCGCGGCTCGTCTACTGCTCGATCGGCGCCTTCGGCGCGGTGGGGCCGCTGCGCGACCAGCCCGGCTACGACCCGCTGCTCCAGGCGGCGTCGGGGATCATGAGCGTCACGGGCGAGCGCGACGGGCCGCCCGTGCGGGTTGGCGTCTCGCTGCTCGACCTCGGCACGGGCGTCTGGGCGGCGCTCGGCGTGATCGCGGCGCTCTACGAGCGGGAGCGCACCGGCGTCGGTCGCACGCTCGACCTCTCGCTCTACGAGACCGCGCTCTCGCTGCTCTCCTACCAGCTCGTCGGCTACCTCGGCGCCGGGGTGGTGCCCGGCCGCGAGGGAAGCGCCTTCGCGCAGATCGCGCCCTACCAGGTCTTCCCCACGCAGGACGGGGAACTCATGATCGTCGCCGGGAACGACAAGCTGTTCGCGGCGCTGTGCGGCGTGCTGGGCGTGCCGGAGCTCGCGCGCGACCCGCGCTTCCGCACGAACCCCGACCGGGTGCGGAACCGGACCGAGCTGGTCGAGCTGCTCGTCGCGCGGACGCGGGAGCGCGCGACGCAGGAGCTACTCGACGCGCTCGTCGCGGCGGGCGTTCCGGCCTCGCCGGTGCGCGACGTGGGCGAGGCGGCGCGGCACCCGCAGACGGAAGCGCTCGGCATGCTCCAGCCGCTCCCGGGCGGCGCGATCGAGGATCTCGTCACCGTCGCGACGCCGCTCTCCGCCGACGGCGAGCGCGTCCGTCACCGCACGCCTCCGCCCGCGCTCGGCGCGCACACCGCCGAGATCCTGCGCGAGCTCGGCTACGGCGAGGAGGAGATCGCGGATCTCGCCGCCGCGGGCGTCGTCCGGCTCGCGTAGCGCGGCCCCGGCCAGGGACACGACCGCAACGGCCATGTCCAGGTAACAGTTACCTGGACATGGCCCGAGGGGACGTGGCTGTGAGGAGGCGGAGCCTCAGGCGATACGTCGCGGCGGCCACGGGCCGGCGCGGTAGACGTAGCCCTCGAGCGGGCGCCCGAGCACGCCCTCGAGCCACTGCGAGGTCGCGACGAGCGCGTCGAGGTCGACGCCCGTCTCCACGCCCTCGCCCTCGAGCAGGTAGACGAGATCCTCGGTCGCGACGTTGCCGGTCGCCCGCGGCGCGTAGGGGCAGCCGCCGAGGCCGCCCACCGACGCGTCGAGCTGCCGTGCCCCGCCCTCGAGCGCCGCCAGGCAGCTCGCGTAGCCGGTGTTGCGCGTGTTGTGGCCGTGGAAGCCGTCGGCGTCCGTCCGCTCGACGAGCGCTCGCACGGCGGAGGGCGTCGCGACGCCGATCGTGTCCGCGAGCACGACCTCCGCCCGCCCCGCGAACCGCGCCGCGAGCTCCGCGACGACGCCCGGATCGACCGGCCCCTCGAACGGGCAGCCGAACGAGCAGGAGATCGTCACCGTCGCCGGCGTGCCTCCCGCGGCCTCGAGGATCGCCTCCGCCCGGGCGACGGCCTCGTCGAGCGAGGCGTTCCCGTTCGCGCGGTTGAAGCCCTCGGTGGCCGCGAAGGTGACGTTCACCCGGTCGAGCCCCGCCGCGCGGAACCGCTCCCAGCCACGCACGTTGAGCACGAGGCCCACGAGCTCGACGCCCGGCCGGCGCTCGACACGCGCGACGACCTCCTCGGCCCCCGCCATCTGCGGCACCCGGTCGTCGCGCACGAAGCTCACCGCCTCGATCCGAGGCAGGCCCGCCGCCGCGAGCCGGTCGACGAGCTCCGCCCGCGTCCCTGGCGGCAGCGCCTCCGCCTCGTTCTGCAGGCCGTCCCGCGGCCCGACGTCGCAGAGGGTCACCCGCACGGGAAGAGCGTAGTCGCGAAGAGCGACGCGATCACCGCGTCCCCAGCTCCATCCCGAGCAGGCGCGGCAGGGCGGCGCCGGCGCGCGCGGCGAGCGGCGGGCGGCGGCCCCGCTCCTCCGCCTCCTCACACGCCATGATCGACGCGCGCACGAGCCCGCCGCCGAGACGACGGAGCGGCTCCCCGGGGAGCCGCGGCACGCGCCTCGTCGCGAGCGGCAGCCGCGTCCACTCGTCGTCGGCGCCGAGCGCGAGCGAGGCGAGGATCCGGCCGCCGAGCCAGCTCGGCCCGACGCCGTGTCCGGAGTAGCCGGCGCCGTAGTGGACGCGCGTCCCCGGCTTGGTGCGGAAGAACGGCAGGTGGTCGGCGGAGACGTCGATCGGTCCGCCCCACGCCCGCTCCACCCGCGCCCCGTCGAGCCCCGGCAGGAGCCGCCGCAGCCCCGCCTCGGCGCGCGCCACCGTCGCGCGGTCGCGCGAGAAGCGCGCGTCCAGCCGCCCGCCGAAGCCGATCGGGCCGGAGCCGCTCCCCATCAGCACGCGGCCGTCCTCGGTGGCGCGGAAGTAGTGGAGGAACATGCGCCCGTCGACGATCGCCTCGCCGCCCGTCCAGCCGATCTCCGCCAGGAGCTCGGGCACAGGCTCGGTGAGGACGACGTAGGAGCCGAAGTTCGTCAGGTGCCGCGCCGCGGGGCGCCAGCCGGTGAGGCCCGCGTTCGTCGCGAGCACCACCTCGCGCGCACGCAGCGTGCCGCGCGGCGTCTCGAGCACGCTCGGACTCCCTTCCCGCAGCCGCGTCACCGGCGTGCGCTCGTGCAGCGTCACCCCCGCCTCGAGGGCCGCCCGGCGCAGGGCGCGCACGAGCAGCCCGGGGTGCACCGTCGCCCCGTCCGGGAAGAACACCCCGCCGCGGAAGACCGGCGAGGCCACGCGCGCCGCCACCTCCTCCCGCGTCAGCGGCCGCGCCTGGTCGGGCCGCCCCACCGCCTCCGCGGCCGCGATCGCCCGCTCGAGCGCGGCGTCCTGCGCGGGGGCGGCGGAGACCATCAGCATCCCGCGCTCGCGCAGCCAGACGTCCTCGCCGCGCTCCTGCGCCCAGGCCCGGATGCCGGGGACGATCGCCTCGCCCGCCCGCGCCAGCCGCAGCGCCTCCTCCTCGCCGAGCAGCGGCAGGAGCGAGGCGAGCGATGCCCAGTAGCCGTGGACGAAGCCGCCGTTGCGCCCGCTCGGCCCGTGCCCGCAGATCTCCGCCTCCAGCAGCGCGACCCGCAGCTCGGGCGCGCGCTCGCGCAGCGCGAGCGCCGTCCACAGCCCGGTGTAGCCGCCGCCGACGATCGCCACGTCCGCGCTCGCGTCGCCTTCGAGCGCCGCCGCCGGCGCAGGGTGCCCCTCCGCCTCGAGCGCGTGCTCGAGCCACCACGAGGGCAGCGCGGGCTCGACCGAGGGGTTCACGCGCGGCGCGCGCGGCGGCTCTGGAGGAGGACGTTGGCGAGCATCGCGGCGATCGCGATCACGAAGATCGCCGTCCCGATCACGTTGATCTGGGGCGGCACCGCCACGCGTGCGGCGCCCCACACGAAAAGCGGGAACGTCGTCGTCGTGCCGGCGTTGAAGTACGTGATCACGAAGTCGTCGATCGAGAGCGCGAACGCGAGCAGCGCGGCGGCGAGGATGCCGGGCGCGATCAGCGGCAGCGTCACGCGCCAGAAGGTCACGAGCTCGTTCGCGCCGAGGTCCATCGCCGCCTCCTCGAGGTGGCGGTCGAAGCCGACGAGCCGCGCTCGCACCGTGACGACGACGTACGAGATGTTGAACATCACGTGCGCGATCAGGATCGTCCCGAAGCCCTGCGGGATCCTCCAGTTGAGGAAGAGCGTCAGCAGCGAGGCGCCCATCACGATCTCGGGCGTCGTCATCGGGACGAAGATGAGGAGGTTCGTCGCGCCGCTGCCGCGGAAGCGGTAGCGGACGAGGGCGAGCGCGATCATCGTCCCGAGGACCGTCGCGACGAGGCTCGAGAGGAACGCGATCTCGAGGCTCACCTGGATCGCGCTGCCGAGGCCCGGGTAGTCGAGCGGGTGCGCCCAGTTGCGGAGCGTGAACCCCTGCCACGTGAAGTTGAAGCGCCCGAGCGGGTTGTTGAACGAGAACGCGACGACGACCCCGATCGGCAGGAACAGGTACGCGAGCGCGAGCAGCGCGTAGACGTCCAGTAGGTGCCGGCGGACGAGCCGCCAGGCGCGCGCGGCCGCCGCGGGCCGCCTCGGGAGCTCGACCGTCGCGGTCGTCGCCGTCACGGCGCCGCTCCCGCCGTGAGCCGGTCGGTGCCGAGCGCCCGCGCGAAGACGAGCACGAGCACGAGGATCGCGCCCATGAGCACGAACGAGAGCGCCGCCGCTGTCGGGTAGTTCCGCAGCGACAGGAACTGCGACTGGACGACGTTGCCGATCATGTACTGCTTCGGCGTCCCCAGGAGCTGCGCGTTGATGAAGTCGCCCACAGCGGGGATGAACGTGAGCAGCACCCCGGCGAACACCCCGGGCAGCGAGAGCGGCAGCGTGACGCGCGCGAACGAGACGACCCGGTTGGCGTACAGGTCGCCCGCCGCCTCGACGAGCCGCGGGTCGATCTGCTCGAGGCTGACGTAGAGCGGCAGCACCATGAAGGGCAGGAAGTTGTAGGTGATGCCCGCGATCACCGCGGCCGAGGTGGCAAGGAGCCGCCCGTCCGGCCCGAGCACGTGGATGTCGCGCAGGATCGAGACGACGAGCCCGCCGTCGGAGAGGATGGTCTCCCAGGCGAGCGTGCGGATCAGGTAGGTGACGAAGAACGGCGCGATCACGAGCAGGAGAAGCAGGTTCTTCCACCGGCCGCCGCGGAAGGCGATCCAGTAGGCGAGCGGGTAGCTGATCGCGAGCGCGACCGCGGTCGCGATCCCCGCGTACTCGAGCGAGCGCACGAGCTGGGTGCGGTACGCGCTCACCGAGTCGGTGAAGTTCGACCACGCCCAGTCGAACCGAAACAGCGGGAAGAGACCCTGCGAGAGGGCCATCTTCGCCAGGTAGACCATCGGGACGACGAAGAAGAGGAGAAGCCACGCCGTCCCGGGGGCGAGCAGGGCGTAGGGGCGAGTTCCCAGCGGAAGCCGCCTGGGGGTCAGGCTTCGCCCTTGAACGTCCATTCCGAGCTCTCCGATTCGCTCGCGCGGCAAACGGCTAGGCCCCGATCAGGTTCTGGAAGTCCTGCTTGAGCTTCTGGTTGTTGAGCGCCTTGCCGTCGAACATGTGCGCCTTCGCGAGCATCGCGGGCGACGGGAAGATGAGCGGGTTATTGGCCACCGCCGGGTCGCTCTTGCGCAGGACCTCGGCCGCCCCCTGTACCGGGCAGATGTAGTTGACGTAGTCCTCGACCTCGGCGGCGATCTTCGGGTCGTAGTAGAAGTTCATCAGGACGGACGCCGCGTACGCGTTGCCGCCCTTCGGGATCAGCATGTTGTCCGTCCAGATCATCCCGCCGGTCGAGGGCAGGGTCCACTTGAGGCCCGGATGGTCGGCCTGGAGCTGGACCATGTCGCCCGACCACGCGAAGCAGGCCCACACGTCGCCCTTCGCGAGCAGCGGCGCGTAGTCGTTGCCGGTGAACTGCCGGATCTGGCCCGAGTCGATCGCCTTGCGGATCCGCTTGACGGCCCGATCCCAGGAGGCCTGCGTCACGTGCGAGGGGTCGTCGCCGTTCGCGAGCATGACGATCCCCATCGTGTCGGACATCTCCGTGAGCAGCGTCACCTTCCCCTTGAGCTTCGGGTCGGTGAGGAGCTTGTCGACCGAGTCGATCTCGTAGCCGACCTTCTCCGGGTCGTAGCCGATCCCGGTCATGCCCGACTGCCAGGGCAGGCTGTAGTCCCGGTTCGGGTCCCAGTTGGGGTGCCGCTGCGCCGGGATCAGGTTCTTCATGTTCGGGATCGCCGACTTGTCGAGCTTCTCGAGCCAGCCGAGCTCGATCATCCGCTGCGGGAGGCCCGACGAGTCGGTGAGCACGATCACGTCGCGGCCGATCGACTGCCCCTGCGACAGCGGCCCCTCGATCTTCCCGAAGAAGGAGTCGTTGTCGTTGACGTCCTCGATGTAGCGGACGTTGACGTGGTAGCGGGCCTCGAACTGCTGCAGGGAGGGGTGTGTCTTCTTCTTCTCGTTGACGTCGATGTAGAGCGGCCAGTTCGACCAGACGATCGTCTTGGGCAGCGTGCGGCTCTCGGTCGTCGAAGCGCCGGCGCCCGCGCTCTTCGACCCGCCCCCGCACGCGGCGAGCAGACCCGGGACGGTGAGGAGCGAGCCGCCGGCCGCGGCGCGACGGAGAAAAGCACCCCGAGAGATGCGATCGGGCATCACGAATCCTCCTGGACGTCGACGACGAACGTGCAATCCGGGCTCCAGCCGAGCGTGAGGCGGTCTCCCGGCGCGGCCCCTTCCGCGCCGCGACGGTCGTTCTGCACGTAGACCGTCACGGCGCCCGCAGGCGTGTCGACGATGTACTGCGTCGAGACGCCGATGTAGGCGCTCTCGGATACGACGCCCGCGAGCGTGTTGACCTCGCCGCCGCCGAGGCGGAGCTTCTCGGGGCGGACGCCGATCTGCACGGCGCCGGAGCGTCCGGCGAGCGCCTCGCGCGGCACGTGCACCTCGGTGCCGTCCGCGAGCCGGACCCGGTCGTCGCCGACGACCGTGCCCGGCAAGAGGTTGGAGACGCCGAGGAACCCGGCGACGAACGACGTGCGCGGGCTCTCGTACAGCTCGCTCGGCGTCCCGACCTGCTCGATGCGCCCCTCGTTCATGATCACGATCCGGTCGGCCATCGTCATGGCCTCCTCCTGGTCGTGCGTGACGTGCACGAACGTGATCCCGACCTCGTGCTGAATCCGCTTCAGCTCGAGCTGCATCTCCTTGCGCAGCTTCAGGTCGAGCGCGCCGAGCGGCTCGTCGAGCAGGAGCACGCGCGGCCGGTTGACGAGCGCGCGGGCGAGCGCGATGCGCTGCTGCTGGCCGCCGGAGAGCTGGCGCGGCTTGCGCCGCTCGAGCCCGGCGAGGCCGACGAGCTCGAGCCCCTCGCCGACGCGCCGGCGCAGCTCGTCGCCGCGCACCCCGCGGCGGCGCAGGCCGAAGGCGACGTTCTCGAAGATCGACAGGTGCGGGAAGAGCGCGTACGACTGGAAGACCGTGTTCACGTCGCGCCGGTAGGGCGGCAGCCCGCCGACGTCGACGCCGCCCAGCTCGATGCGGCCCGCCGTCGGCTCCTCGAAGCCGCCGATCATGCGCAGCGTCGTCGTCTTGCCGCAGCCGGAGGGGCCGAGCAGCGCGAAGAAGCGGCCGCGCTCGACGTCGAGCGAGATGCCGTCGACCGCGACGACGTCCTCGAAGCGCTTCGTCAGCCCGATCAGGCGGATGTCGTACTCCGCGACCTCGCCGCGCCGCGGCGTCGGCGCCGCCTCGATCGCCGTCATCCGAGCCGCTCCCACGCCTCGCTCAACACCTCCCCGAGCGTCCCCGTGATCTCGTCGAACTCCCGCTGCGTCGCCACCAGCGGCGGCGAGATCTGCACGACCGGGTCGCCGCGGTCGTCGGCGCGGCAGATCAGGCCGCGCTCGAACAGCCGCGGCGAGACGAAGCCGCGCAGGAGCTCCTCGCACTCCTCGTGGCTGAAGGTCGCGCGCGTCTCCTTGTCGCGCACCAGCTCGAGCGCGTAGAAGTAGCCGGTTCCGCGCAGGTCGCCGACGATCTCGAGGTCGAGCAGCTGCGCGAGCGTCGCGCGGAAGGCGTCCGCGTTGTCGCGGGCGTGCTCGACGATCCGCTCGCGGCGCATGATCTCAAGGTTCTTGAGCGCGATCGCGCACTGGACGGGGTGCCCGCCGAACGTGATCCCGTGCGCGTACATCGCGGCGCCCTCCAGGAAGGGCTCCATGACGCGGTCGGTGGCGATCACCGCGCCGATGGCGGCGTACGCCGACGAGAGCCCCTTCGCGCACGTGACGAGGTCGGGGCGGATGTCGTAGAGCTCCGAGCCGAACCAGGCGCCGAGACGCCCGAAGCCGGTGATCACCTCGTCGGCGCAGAGGAGGATCCCGTACCGGTCGCAGATCTCGCGGACGCCCTGCCAGTAGCCGGTCGGCGGGGTGAACGCGCCGCCGGAGTTCTGCACCGGCTCCATGATCACCATCGCGACCGTCTGCGGCCCCGCCTGCAGGATCGCCGACTCGAGGTCCTCGAGCAGGAAGGCGGTGAACTCCTCCTCGGTCTCGTCCGGCGGCCGGTGGTAGCGGTTCGTGTTGCGGACGTGGACGACGTCCGGCACGAGCGGCTCGAACGGGGCCCGGAGCGCCGGGATGCCGTTGATCGAGAGCGCGCCGAAGGTGGTGCCGTGGTAGGCGGTGCGGCGCGCGATCGCCTTCCAGCGGCGCTCGCCGCGCGCCTGGTGGAACTGGCGGGCGAGCTTCCACGCCGACTCGACGGCCTCCGAGCCGCCGGAGACGAAGAAGACGCGGTTCAGGTCGCCGGGCGCGAGCGCCGCCACCTCCTCGGCCAGCTCGATCGCGCGGGGGTGCGCGTACGACCAGTTCGTGTAGAAGGGTAGCTCCCGCATCTGCTCGAGCGCCGCCTGCCCCATCTCCTCGCCGTACGAGTAGCCGACCTGGACGGCGAAGAGCCCGGCGAGCGCGTCCAGGTAGCGGTTGCCGTGGATGTCCTCGAGGTAGCAGCCCTCGCCGCGCACGATGATCGGCGCCTCGTGCTGGCCCATCCGCGTGAAATGCAGCCAGAGATGCTCCCGCGCCGCGCGCCGGAGCTCTTCCGCGCCGCGCGCCGTGTCGAACGTCGTCATGCAACCCCTCCGCTCTGTACCCCGCTTCGCTCGGCGCCGCTCCCCCAGTTGTAGAGCTGCTTCCACATCTCGAGGTAGAAGAAGGTCTCGGTCGAGACGACGCCCTCCAGCGCGCGCATCCGGTTCGTCAGGTCGAGCAGGTGCCGCCGGTCGGAGGCGACGACCTCGACCACGACGTCGAACTGGCCGGCGGTGACGACCACGTAGTCCGCCTCCGGCCAGCGGGAGATCTCGTCGGCGATCCCGTCCGGCGCGCCCGAGGCCTTGATGCCGACGAGCGCCTGCTCGAAGCCGAGGCCGAGCGGGTTCGTCACCGCGACGACCTGCAGGATCCCCTCGCTCGTCAGGCGCGCGTAGCGGGCGCGAACGGTCGCTTCGGAGACGCCGAGCCGTCCGGCGATCGCGCGGAACGACTCGCGGCCGTTCTCCTGGAGCGCCTCGATGATCCGGCGGTCGAGGTCGTCGATGCGGCGCGCCGGCGCGACCGGGCCGCGACGCGCGTCCCCGCCTGCGGCGAGCCGGAACGGCTGGACGTCATCTCTGCGCAACGCGAGGGATTCGTACCATCTAGCTACGCATTGCGTCAATCGAGACGCGGGGATCCTTTGCATTCGCGGGGCGAAGGTGTGCTTGAATCGGGTTCCGCATGAAGGTCCTGGTCGTGGGCACCGGTGGGGTCGGCGCGGCGGTCGGCGCGGTCGCGACGCGCCGTCGCTTCTTCGAGCGGATGACGTTCGCCGACCTCGACCGCTCGCGCGCGGAGCGGCTCGTGGCCTCGCTCGGGGACGAGCGGCTCGCCGCCGCGGCCGTCGACGCCTCCGACCAGTCCTCCCTGGAGGCGCTGATCCGCGCGACCGGCGCCGACGCGGTCCTGAACGCGACCGACCCGCGCTTCAACCCGCAGATCTTCGCCGCCGCCTTCGCGACCGGCGCCACCTACCTCGACATGGCGATGACGCTCTCCAGCCCCGACCCGGAGCGGCCGTACGAGCGGCCCGGCGTGAAGCTCGGGGACGCGCAGTTCGCCGAGCACGAGCGCTGGGTGGAGCGCGGGCAGCTCGCGCTCGTCGGCATCGGCGTCGAGCCGGGCCTCTCCGATGTCTTCGCCCGCTACGCGGCCGACCACCTCTTCGACACGATCGACGAGGTCGCCGTGCGCGACGGCGCCGACCTCGTCGTCGAGGGGTACGACTTCGCCCCGACGTTCTCGATCTGGACGACGATCGAGGAGTGCCTCAACCCGCCGCTCGTCTGGGAGCGGGAGCGCGGCTTCTACACGACCGAGCCGTTCTCCGAGCCGGAGCTGTTCGAGTTCCCGGAGGGGATCGGCGTCGTCGAGTGCGTGAACGTCGAGCACGAGGAGGTCGTGCTCGTGCCGCGCGCGATCGAGTGCCGGCGAGTGACGTTCAAGTACGGCCTCGGCGCGGAGTTCATCGACGTGCTGAAGACGCTGCACAAGCTCGGTCTGGACTCGACCGATCCCGTGCGCGTCCGCGCGGCCGGCGGCGCCTCGCGCGGCGCGGCGGTCGACGTGGCGCCTCGCGACGTCGTCGCCGCGGCGCTCCCGGACCCCGCCACGCTCGGCGACCGGATGCGCGGCCGAACCTGCGCCGGCACCCTCGTCACCGGGGTGCGCAAGGACGGGACGCCCGGCGCCGCCTACCTCTACCACGTCGCCGACAACGAGCGCTGCATGCGCGAGTACGGCCACCAGGCGGTCGTGCTCCAGACTGCGCTCAACCCGGTGGTCGCGCTCGAGCTGCTCGCCGAGGGCGTGTGGTCGGGGGTCGGCGTGCTCGGCCCGGAGTCGTTCGACGCGGCTCCCTTCCTCGAGCTCCTCGCCGACTACGGCGAGCCGCACGGGATCGTCGACGGCGATCCCCGTGCGAGCGCGCGAAGCTGACGCGTCCCGCGCTGGGCGGAGCGGCTGTTTCGGACATGTCCGGTACCTGGTACCGGACATGTCCCGAGGGGACGGGCGCGGGCTGCTACTCGAGCCCGTACGAGCTGATCCGCTCGGGACGCACGCGGACGGTGACCCGCCGCTCCTCCGGCGAGCGCCAGGGGTACTCGTCCTTGCCCAGGTACTTCTTCGCCAGCCGGTCGATCTGCGCGTCGGCTCCCTCGGTGGTGAGCTCCGCCTTCCCGTCGATCGAGATCCAGCGGTACGGATCGCTCGGGTCGACGACGGTGAGCGAGAGGCGCGGGTCCCGCTCGAGGTTCCGGGGCTTGCGGCGTCCGTAAGCGGTGTTGAACGAGACCACGCCGCCCTCGTCGACGTCCACCCAGACAACGGTCGAGTGAGGCGAGCCGTCCTCGCGCAACGTCGTGACCACCCCGACGTACGGCTCCGCCAGGAACGCGCGCTGCCGCTCGCTCAGGGTCTTCGCGGCGGACTCCGCCATCGATCTCCTCCTTTCGCAGTTGGGCCCCGCGCGGGGCGGGGACGGCCGGCGCTCCGGCCGGCAGATCTCCTTCCTGGATCTCCTTCCCTATCTAGCGGACGCGCGGGAGCCTGCGTCGAGCCGGCGGAGCGTCGGCGCCGGCTCAGGGACGGTGGTCGGAATCCGCCGCATCGCGCCCGAGACGATCGCCCGCGCCGCCGCGCGCCCGCTCACGCGAGCTTCGCCCCCTTCGTCTCGCGCCCGCCCGCGGCGAAGAGCGCTCCCGCCGCCATCACGAGCGCGACGAACGTGAGCGGCCAGAACGTCCCGCCCGTCGCGTCGCGGAGGTTCCCGAAGAGGTACGGCCCCGCGATCGCGGCC
>JADGHP010000147.1 GCA_019683855.1 Thermoleophilia bacterium | reverse complement strand
CGACAGCCGCGAAGGCGGCTCGGACCCGTGCCTCTCATGGGACGGACCGTGAAAGGCGTGGCGCAGCGGCGAGCGGCGCCTCACCTGCGACGGGGATCATCGGTCGAGCGCCGCCAGGATCTCGGCGTGCTCCGGGAAGCGGCGTTCCCGCTGCTTGGAGAAGACAAGCCTCCCCTCGGAGAGCACGTCGAACTGGCCGGACGAGCCGGGCCTCGCCGAGGCATCGATCCCCCGCTCTTGCAGCGCGGCCGCGAGACTCGCGGCCCTCGAGTCGTAGCCGCTTCAGACCGGGCAGTAGACGATCTCCACCTTCATGCCCAGAGGGTTGCACGGGCGGTGGCTGTTGCGCGGCGCCTCAGTGGCTGGGGGCGCTGCCCGTTCCGGCTAGAGCGTCTTCATCTGCTCGAACGGCTGGCGGCAGGACTCGCAGTAGCGGACGCTGCGGCAGGGGGTGGGGCCGAAGATGTTCTCCAGGCGCGTCTCGGTCGAGCCGCAGTAGGGGCAGCGGAAGACCGTGCTCTGGAGTTGGAGGAGCTTCGGCGTGGACGCCTCGCGCGGCGCCGGCGGGGCGAAGCCGGCGGCGCGCAGCTTCTCGCGGCCCGCCGGCGTGATCCGGTCGGTCGACCACGCGTCGTCGGAGACGACGCGCACCTCCGGCTCGACGCCCAGCCCCGAGAGCTTCCGCTCCATCGCCGCCTTCATCGTCTCGAGCGCCGGGCAGCCGAGGAACGTCGGCGTGAGCTCCACGTAGACATGTCCGTTCTGGACATCGACCGAGCGGATGACGCCGAGGTCGACGAGCGAGACGACCGGGATCTCGGGGTCGGGGATCTCGTCGAGGGCGGCCCAGACCTGCTCGACGCTCACCATCGCGCGCCGGCGGGCGCCGAGCGCCGCACCGAGGTCATCTCGTCCCACAGCTCCGCGAGCTGCGGCGTGTGCTCGCCGCGCTCCTTGCCTTGTAACAACGTGTCACTTGGGAGAGCGAGGCCGGTGCGCGCGGCGAGCTCGGGGCGAAGCTCCTGCGGCAGGAGCGCGACGGCGTACGGCCAGAGCTCCTCGACCGCCTCGCGGAAGCGCGGCTCGTGGCGCAGCCGCTCGTGCCACATCGCGGCGTGCATGCGGTGGTAGGCCTCCTCGCGGTCGATCTTCGCCGCGAGTCCGGCCAGCTCGGGGTCGGTGTCCGCCTTCAGCGCCGCGATCCGGACCGCGTCCGCCTCCTCGTACAACCAGCGGCGCGCGATCGCGTGCGCCCAGTCGAGCAGGCGTAGCTCGACGAGCGGGGCGCAGCGGTACTCCTCGGGTCGCCGGTCGAAGGCGAGCGCGTCCGCGTCGGTGCCGAGATCGGCTGCCGCCAGCTCGTACGCTGCGCGCGCGTGGCCGATCTCGTTCTGCGCGATCGACGAGAACGCGACGTCCTCCTCGAGCGTCGGCGCGATCCCCGTCCACTCGGACTCGTGCCAGCCGAGAACGAGCTCGTCGTCCGCGAGCTCAAGAAGCCGCGGTGCCCGCTCGCTCACGCGCCTCCTTCAGCCGTGTCTTGATCGAGTACCCGTCCACGCGGCGGTACTTGAGGTCGAATTCGTCCGCCCACTCGGTTACGGGTCGGATCGCCTCGCGCGGGACGATCCAGAGTGCGACCGACTCGCCGCGCCGCCCGTACTGCTCGCGCGCCCACGCCTCGGCGAACTCCGCGTCCGGCGCCGTGACCGAGCCGGCGTGCTCGAACGGCTGGCCGCGCCGCTCCTGGCGGAATACCTCGAAGACCGGGCCGTTCACGCCGCGAGCACCGCCTCGCGCACCCAGCGTTCCTGCTCGAGGAAGCGGCGGCGGAACGCGAGCCGCTCCGCGGTCTTCGGGCCGTGGCCGGTGACGACGGAGCGCAGCTCGTCCCAGTCGGGCTCGGTGTACTCCCAGACGCCGTCCTCGCGGCGGCGCAGCTTCGGGTCGGGGATCTCGAGCCCGAGCTCGCGGATCTGCGGCACGTAGCCCTCGAGGAACTGCTGGCGCGCCTCCTCGTTGCCCTGGCTCTTGATCCGCCAGATGACCATCGGATCCTCGTCCGCGGGAATCGTGTGACCGTGGAACTGCATGAGCGGGCCCCACCAGCGGTTGAGCGCCTCCTGTACGAGCTCGAACTGCGCCGGGGTGCCGGTGACGAGCGCGAGGACGACGTCGCGGCCGTGGAGGATGTGGAACGACTCCTCCCAGCAGATCTTCTTCATGATCCGCGCGTACGGCGCGTACGAGCACTTGAGCAGCGCCTTCTGCGAGATGATCGCCGCCGCGTCGACGAGCCAGGCGATCACCCCGACGTCGCCCCAGGTGCGGGTGGGGTAGTGGAACACGTTGTGGAACTTCGCCTTGCCGGAGACGAGGTCCTCGAGGCAGCGCTCCCGCGGCTTGCCGAGGTCCTCGACGACGCGGTAGATGAGCTGGGCGTGCCCGGCCTCGTCCTGGACCTTCGCGGTCAAGGCGAGCTTCCGCTGCAGCGTGGGCGCCCGCAGGATCCACTCCCGCTCGGGCAGCACGCCCATCAGCTCGGAGTTGGCGTGCATCTCGATGAACTTGATCAGCCGCGCCCGGTACTCGTCGGGCATCCAGTCGGTCGCCTCCACCTTGCCGCCCGACTGGACGTAGTCGAGGAACGCCTGCTCGTCCCGAGGGACCTCGGACGCTGGCATCGCGCACCGCCTTCCGAACGATCGTTAGCCTCCGCAGTGTACCGCGCCCTCGCGCGGCTCCCAGCCGCCGGACAGCACGATCAGCCGTCGCGCAGGTGTGGAGTCAGTCCAGCTAGCGTCTCCTTGTGAGCGCACGCCGAACGGAGCTGACCCGCGCCGCCGCCCGTCTTTTCGCCGAGAAGGGCTACCACGGCACGTCGGTCGGCGACCTCGCCGAGGCGCTCGGCGTCAGGAAGGGGTCGCTCTACGCGCACATCCAGTCGAAGGCCGATCTCCTGTGGGAGGTCGCGCGCGAGGGCGCCGTCGCCTTCCACGCCGCGCTCGACGCCGTCCCGGAGGAGGGGCCGGCGGTGGAGCGGATCCGGGCGGCGCTGCGGGCGCACCTGCGCGTCGTCGCCGAGCAGCTCGACGTCGCCACCGTGTTCGTGCGCGAGTGGCGCTACCTCGAGGGCGAGCGCCGGGACGCGTTCGTCGCCGAGCGACGCCGCTACGAGGAGCGCTTCCGGGCGCTCTTCCGCGAGGGCCGGGAGCTCGGCGAGCTGCGCGCCGACCTCGACGACGGCACCGCCGCCCTGCTCGCGCTCTCGGCGGCGAACTGGGCGTACACGTGGCTGCGGCCAGGCGTCGACACCGACGCGCTCGCGGATCGGTTCACGAGCCTGCTGCTCGAGGGCATGCGCGGCTACGCGAGCCGGTAGCGGCGCTTGCGCCGGCTCGCGCGGGGCGGGCATCCTCGCCGTCGTGGACCGGGACGGGTGGACGCTCCTCGTCGTCAATCCCTTCGCCTCGCGCGTGAGCGAGGAGCGCGTCGCGCGGGTCGAGCAGGAGCTGCGCCGCGCCGGCCCGCTCGAGGTCGTGCGGACGGAGCGGCCGCGGCACGCGACCGAGCTCGTCGCCGCGGCCTGCCGCGAGGGCGTGGCCGCGGTCGTCGTGTACTCGGGCGACGGCGGCTTCAACGAGGCGCTGAACGGGCTCGAGCGCGACATCCCCGTCGGCTTCCTGCCGGGCGGGGGGACGAGCGTGCTGCCGCGGGCGCTCGGGCTGCCGGCTGACCCCGTGGCGGCGGCGCGCCGGCTCGCCGACGCGCTCGCGCGAGGACGCACGCGCCGGATCTCCCTCGGCCGCGTCAACGGGCGCCGGTTCGCCTTCAGCGCCGGGATCGGGCTCGACGCCGAGGCGGTGCGCCGCGTCGATGAGCTCGGTCGGCGCGCCGACGGCAGGCGGCCCGGCGACCTCGCGTTCGCGCTCGCCGTCGCGCGCGCCCTCGTCGCGCGGGGCGGCCGGCTGGAGCCGCAGCTCGAGGTCCGCGGCCACGGGCGGGCCGCGCTCGTGTTCGTGGCCAACGGCAGCCCGTACACCTACGCGAAGAGGCTGCCGCTGCCGATCGCGCCCGAGGCGCGCTTCGAGCTCGGCCTCGACCTCGTCGCGCCCATCCGGATCAGGCGCCGCTCGCTGCCGCGCACCGCCTTCGCCCTCCTCACCGGCCGCGCCCGCGGCGAGCCCTACCTCTA
The DNA here is from genome assembly GCA_019683855.1 of Thermoleophilia bacterium. GTDB lineage: Bacteria > Actinomycetota > Thermoleophilia > Gaiellales > Gaiellaceae > Palsa-739. The sequence goes on along the minus strand of JADGHP010000147.1, from coordinate 111 downwards.
CGGGCACGACCTCGACCGGATCGAGGTCGTCTGCGACCGGCCGCTGCCGCTCCACGCCGACGGCGAGGACCTGGGCGACGTCGAGGAGGCGGTGCTCGAAGCCGAGCGCGA
>JADGHP010000146.1 GCA_019683855.1 Thermoleophilia bacterium | reverse complement strand
TCGAGCGGGTCGTATGCCGCCTGGCCCGCGGCGAGCGTGCGGATCCCCCAGCCCGACCAGAGCGGCGGCGAGGTCAGCGACTCGGCGACCGCCGCCACGCGCTCCGGCGGGACGATCCCGCTCCAGAGCAGGTGCCCCATGTTCGAGGCGAGCACGTCGAGCGGACGCTTCTCGCGGTCGAGGGCGAGCGCGTAGCAGCCCAGCTCGGGCAGCCAGAAGGCCGCGTCGAAGCGGGCCCGCAGCTCGGCCGCCTCGCGCTCGAGCCGCGCCGCCGTGCCGGGGTCTCCCCACACCTCGCGGGCGAGCTCCGCCGTCCGCAGCTTCGCGTCGTAGACGTAGCCCTGCACCTCGACGGGCGCGATCGGCGGCTGCGCGAGCGAGCCGTCCCGGAAGACCATCGAGTTGCCGGAGTCCTTCCAGCTCTGGTTGTCGATCCCGTGTGAGGCCCGGCGGCGGTACTCGACGAAGCCGTCGCCGTCTCGGTCGCCCGGGCCGTCGAGCCAGGCAAGGGCGCGCCGGGCCGCCTGCTCCAGCTCGACGACGAGCCCGTCGTCGCCGGTCCACCGCCAGAGCTCGGAGAGGAGCACGAGGAAGAGCGGCGTCGAGTCGACGCTGCCGTAGTAGCGGTCGGTCCAGGCGAGCGCCGTCTTGCCGCGCCGGATCTCGTGCACGATCTTGCCCGGCTCCGCGTCGCGCTCGGGTTCGTCCTCGGTTGCTTGCGTCGCGGCGAGCACCCGCAGCGCGCTCGCGGCGAGCTCCGGGCCGAGCGTCAGCGTCTGCAGGCTCGTGATCAGCGTGTCGCGGCCGAACACGGTCATGAACCACGGGGAGCCGGCGGCCGGCACCATCCCCCCGCCGGTCCAGCGCATGCGCAGCGCCGCCAGATCCTCCACCGAGCGATCCCAGGCGCGGACGAGGTCGACCCAGTCGGCGCGGACGCGCGGCGCAGACCGCCGCCACGCCGCAAGCGACTCGTCCACCTCGCGCCGCGCGTCGCGCAGACGCGCCGCGAAGGCGCCCGCGTCGAGAGCCTCCGCTCCGTCGAGCAGGGGCTCCACGGCGACGACGAGCTGCCACGACTCGCCGGGGTCGAGGGCGAGCGGATACGTGACGGTCCCGGCCGCGGGCACCGCCGGCGCGGGCCGCAGGTGGACGAGCGTGCGCGCCGGGAAGCTCTCGTCCGCGAACGCGATCGTGCCGTCCGCGGGGATCCCGCAGCGCGCGCGGGCCGGCTCGAGCTCGGCGCCCGGGGCGCCCAGGTCCTCGACGCGCTTGACCGCGAAGATGTCCGCGAAGTCGGCGGCGAGCTCGAGCGCGAGCGTCGCCTCCACGCGGCGGCGGCCGCGGTTCTCGACCGTGATCCGGTCCTCCATGCCGCCGCCGACGAACCGCTCGCGTCGCACGGCGAGCCCGCTCCCGCGCAGCTCGAACGCCGCGAGGTGCGGCGCCTCCTGGGTGACGGAGAGCGGCTCGAGCGGCGCCCCGTCCAGGGTCAGGCAAGACCGCGAGAGGAAGCGCGTGTCGGCGGCGAAGAACCCCGACGGGGCGGCGGCGCCGTCGACGTCGCCGCGCTCATCGCAGACGCAGAACGTCGACCCGTCCAGAACGGTGATCGGCACGCGCAGGCCTCAGGCGGCGGTTCCGACCGTACGCGAGGTCGACTCGTCGAAGAGGATCACCTTCCGCAGCGGCACCGAGAAGCGCTGCTGCCGGCCAGCCTCGAGCCGCGGCTCCACCGGAAGCTTGGCGACCACCTCGATCTCTCCGAGCCGCAGGTGCGCGAGCTGCTCGTCGCCGAGGTACTCGACGACCTCGACGGTGGCGTCGTAGGCCGCGGCGGAGCCGCTGTCGGCGCCGAGTCGGACGTGCTCGGGCCGGAAGCCGGCGAGCTGCCCGGCGCCGCCGACGCCGAGCAGCGCCGCCGGGACGACGTTCATCGACGGCGAGCCGATGAAGGTGGCGACGAACACGTTGGCGGGATGCGTGTAGAGCTCCTCCGGCGTCCCGATCTGCTGCAGCACGCCCTTGCTCATGACCGCGATCCGGTCGCCCATCGTCATCGCCTCGATCTGGTCGTGCGTGACGTAGATCGTGGTGGTGCCGAGGCGCTTCTGCAGCTTCAGGATCTCGGCGCGCGTCTGGACGCGCAGAGCGGCGTCGAGGTTGGAGAGCGGCTCGTCCATCAGGAACGCTGCCGGCTCGCGCACGATCGCGCGGCCAAGGGCGACGCGCTGGCGCTGGCCCCCCGAGAGCTGCTTCGGCTTGCGCTTGAGCAGCTCCTCGAGACCGAGGATCTGCGCCGTCTCGCGCACCCGCCGGTCGATCTCCTGCTTCGGGAGCTTCTTGTTGCGCAGCCCGAAGGCGAGGTTGTCGTACACGCTCATGTGCGGGTAGAGCGCGTACGACTGGAACACCATCGCGACGTCGCGCGCTCCCGGGGAGACGTTGTTGACGACGCGGTCGCCGATCAGGATCCGCCCCTCGGTGATCTCCTCGAGCCCGGCCAGCATCCGCAGCGCGGTGGTCTTGCCGCAGCCCGAGGGGCCGACGAGGACGAGGAGCTCGCCGTCCGCGACGTCGATCGTCAAGTCGTCGACGGCGGTCGTCTCGTCGAACCGCTTCGTGACGTGCTCGAAGGTGATCGGTGCCATCAGGAAGGCTCCCCCACAGTCGGGCGCGGCAGCACGAATCGAGCGGCCGCGACGGACGAGTAGGCGACGGTGAGCGTCAGGAACGGCATCGCAGCGGCGGCGACGCCGACGAGGTTCACGAGCAGCAGCGCGAGACCGAGCAGGAGGGTCGCGCCCGGCCTGCGCGCCGCGAGCACCGCCGCCTCGCGACAGGCGACGCGCAGCGGACGCGCCGGCTCGGCGACCGCCAGCGTCCAGAGCACGACCTGGTAGATGCCGGCGAGGACGAGCAGGTACACGGTCAGGAACGCGAGCGGCCAGAGCCGCGAGCCCGCGTAGACGCGCACGGCGAGGACGCCCAGCCCGAGCATCCCCGCCCCGGCCGCGCCGAGCGCGAGGCCGCGCCGCCAGTGGAGGCGAAGTCCCTCGGCGGCGTCGGCGAGCGTCACCTCGCCCTCGCGGACGAGCCGCACCGCGGAGTGGACGAGCGCGGCGACGAGCGGGCCCACGAGCGGAAGCAGGACAAGGGCGGCGCGCACCGCGTACCCGGCGATGCCCACGGCGACGAGCGCGAGACCGAGGACGGCGTTGACGGGCACGAGCCGCCACGAGTTCTCGTACAGGTCGCGCAGGGCGAGCGCGAGCGCCTCGCCGGTCCTGCACTCGGCCGCTCTCACCCCTTCACCCCCGCGGAGACGACGCCGGAGATGAAGTAGCGCTGGAAGAGCACGAAGACGACGACGATGGGCAGCACCGCGATCACGCTCCCCGCCATCAGCTGCGGCCACAGCGTCGTGTACTGGAACTGGAGCGACGCGAGCCCGAGCTGCACGGTGTAGAGGTCCTGGTTGCCCTGGCCGAAGATGATCAGCGGCCAGAAGAAGTCGTTCCACGTGCCCTGGAACTGGAGGATGGCGAGCGCCGAGACCGCCGGCAGCGCGAGCGGCAGCATCACGCGCGAGAACGTCTTGAAGTAGCCGGCGCCGTCGAGCTTGGCCGCCTCCTCGAAGTCCTTCGGGATCGTCAGGAAGTACTGCCGCATGAAGAAGAGGTTCGTCGCGGTGACGAGGTTGATCAGGATGTAGCCCGAGAAGCCGTTGATCAGGTGCCAGTTCGTGAGCATCACGAACACCGGAATGAGGCGCAGCTGGTCGGGCACCATCAGCGTCCCGAGCACGAGCAAGAAGAGGAGCTCGCGCCCGGGGAAGCGCAGCCGCGCGAACGCGTAGCCGCCCAGTCCGGCGAGGACGATGTTGGCGCCGGTGACGACCGCGGCGAGGAAGAAGCTGTTCCGGAAGTAGAGCCCGAAGTTGAAGCGGGTCCAGACCTCGTGCCAGGCCTGCGTCGTCCACGGGTGCGGGATCAGGTTGACGTGGACGCTGTCGGGGATGGTCTTGAACGACGTGGAGACCGTCCAGAGGAAGGGGACGAAGAAGACGGCCGCCACGGCGACGAGCACCGCGTAGAGGAACGCCCGGCGCAGGATCTCGACGGGGGCGCGCGGGGGAACGAGCGGCTCGGCGACGGCGGTCGTCTGGAGCATCACGCCACCTCCGGTCGACCGACGGCGACGCGCTGCACGACGGTGAGCGCGAAGACGATGAGGAAGTAGACGACGCCGGCGGCGGCGGCGAGCCCGAAGTCGAAGCTGTGGAACGCCTTGAGGTAGATGTAGAGGAC
>JADGHP010000145.1 GCA_019683855.1 Thermoleophilia bacterium | reverse complement strand
CGGGTCGAACTCGCGCGCGAAGCGCACGATCTCCTCCTCGGTCACCTCGACGCTGCCGTGCACCGCCTCGGTCCCGACCGGGAAGTCCTCCCAGTAGCGTAGCCCCGTTCGTGTCTCGCTCACCCCGCGACTTTGCCATGCCGGAGGCGATCCGCGCCGACGTACCACACCTCTTCGGACCTGTCCTCGCGTCTGACACCGTCACGAGAGCGTGACGTGCGATGTGCAGGGAACACGCCGCGCGTCCCGTCCCCTTGGGACACGTCTCGGTGTCTGACACCGTACGCGAGAGCGACACGGCTTCCTCGCGAAAGCGTCACGGCCGGCGCCGCGGCGGCCGGTCGCGAGAGCCGCGTCGGCGAGGGATCCTCCGAGCCCCGGGCGTGCCGCGGACGGGCGGGCGCGGCAGCGTAGGATCGACACGGCAATGAAGCTGGGACTGAGCCTCGGCTACGCGCCTCCGGGGACGAACCCGGCGGATCTCGTCCCGCTCGCGCAGGAGGCGGAGCGGCTCGGCTACGACTCCGTCTGGGCGGCGGAGGCGTGGGGCACGGACGCGGTGAGCGTGCTCGCCTGGATCGCCGCCCGCACGAGCCGGATCAAGGTCGGCTCGGCGATCATGCAGATCCCGGGACGCACCCCGGCGAACGCGGCGATGACGGCGGCGACGCTCGACCTGATGTCGGGCGGGCGCTTCATCCTCGGCCTCGGCACGTCGGGCCCGCAGGTGGTGGAAGGCTGGCACGGGCAGCCGTGGGGCAGGCCGCTCGAGAAGACCCGCGAGTACGTCGAGATCGTCCGCGCCGCGCTGCGTCGCGAGGTCGTCCGGCACGAGGGCGCGCACTACCGCATCCCCTACGACGGGCCCGGCGCGACCGGGCTCGGCAAGCCGTTGAAGCTGATGCTGCGCCCGCTGCGCGCCGAGATCCCGATCTACCTCGCCGCGATCGGCCCGCGTAACGTCGCGCTCGCGGCGGAGATCGCGGACGGCTGGCTCCCGATCTTCGTCGCGCCGGAGCGCTTCGCGGAGGTCTTCGGGCCGAGCCTCGCCGGCGCGCCGCCGGGCTTCGAGGTCGCGGCGACGGCGAGCGTCCTCGTCGGCGACGACGTGCAGGCGCTGCGGGACGCGCTCAAGCCGCACCTCGCCCTCTACGTCGGCGGCATGGGCGCGAAGGGCCGCAACTTCTACAACGCGCTCGTCCGCCGCTACGGCTTCGAGGCCGAGGCGGAGCGGATCCAGGAGCTGTACCTCTCCGGGCACCAGCGCGAGGCGATCGCCGCCGTGCCGGACGAGCTCGTCGACGCGGTCGCGCTCGTCGGCCCCAAGGAGCGGATCCGCGACCGGCTCGAGGCGTGGCGCGAGACCCCGGTGACGACGCTCGTCGTCGGCTCGCCGGACCCGCAGGCGCTGCGGACGCTCGCCGAGCTCGTCCTGTGAGCCTGCTCGCCCGCATCCCCCGGCGGGCGCGCGTCCTGCTCGGCCTCGCCGGCGCGCTCGTGCTGCTCGTCGTCCTCGTCGCGCCGGTCGCGCTGCGCGGCGGCGCGGAGGGCGGCTCGTGCGCGAGGGCGCTCCGCTACGCCGGCCGCTCGTACACCGCCCGCCCGCTCGGAGGCGCCGGGGTCGTCCAGTCGATCGCGATCGGGACGGGCGTCGTGTCCGGCTGCGGCGAGGCGCCCGCCAACGTCGACGTGCGCTCGGTCGCGGGGATCCGCCCGGCGTTCGCCGTGGCGCTCCCAACCGAGACGGAGACGCTCTACGTCGCGCACAGCCGCTGCCCGGGCCGCGAGGGGACAGCGCTCCTTCGCTGCCTGCGCGGCGAGCCCTAGCCGCGCTTGCCGCCTGCAAGCTCGTGCCGCCGCCGGCGCAGCCGGCGCAGCTTGTCCTCGAGCTCGCCGGCGAACTCGGCGAGCGTCCGCTGGCGCGCCCGGACCAGCTCGAGCTGCCGCTCGACGTGCTCGATCGCCTCCTCGACGATCCGCAGCCGCTCCGCGTCGCTTCGGCTGTCGTGCCAGCGGTCGCGCAGGGCGGCGCGCGCCTCCTCCGCCTCGACGAGCCCGACGAGCTCCTCGAGCGAGAGCCCGAGGAGGTCGCGCAGCCGGATCAGCTCGCGCAGGCGCGCGACGTCCGTCTCGCCGTAGAGGCGATGCTCGCCCTTCGCTCGGCCCGGCGCCGAGCCGAGCAGGCCCAGCTCCTCGTAGTAGCGGATCGTGCGCGGCGTGACGCCGACCCGCTCGGCGACCTCGCCGATCCGCAGCGTGCGCTCGCCCGCGGTCGCGTTCACGCCGCATCCTCCACCGGCTCGATCCCGATCGGCGCACCGGCGGGCACCGTCGCCTCGTCGTGCACGTACCGCCCGCCGCGCAGCAGCGAGGCCACCGCGGCGACGAGGCAGGCGGCGATGGCGAACGCGAAGGCGTACACGAGCGCGCTGTGGAACGGGTCGGAGATGAGCCGCGGGAAGAAGCTCCGGCCGGTGAGGGTCGCCGCCTGCGCGGCCGGGAGTCGGCCGAGCATGTCCGGACCGAGCAGCGTGGCTATCGGGTTGTAGCCGAGGAACGAGGCGAAGAGCGTCGCCACCGGCGGCAGGTGCGAGACGCGGGCCGCGTCGGCCGCCGGCACGCCGTGCGCGACGAGCCCGCTCTGGAGCGCGTCCGGGAGCCCGGAGGCGAGCCCGGCGATCATCAACGTGAAGAAGACGCCGATCGAGAGCACGCTCGCCGAGTTCATGAACGTCGCGAGCATGCCGGCGCCCGCGCCACGCTGCGTCGGCGGCAGCGAGTTCATCACGCCGGCGCTGTTGGGCGAGGCGAAGAGGCCCATGCCGATCCCGTTCAGGAGGAGGATCAGCGCGAACCACGGATAGGAGAAGCTCACCGGCAGCTCGATCAAAAGCAGGAAGCTGAGCGCCGCCAGCACCATCCCGCCGGTGGCGAAGGGGCGGGCGCCGAAGTGGTCGGAGAGCCAGCCCGACGCCGGACCGGCGACGAGGAAGCCGGCGATCAGCGGCAGCATGTAGATGCCCGCCCACAGCGGCGTCTGCGCGAAGTCGTAGCCGTGCTCGGGCAGCCAGATGCCCTGCAGCCAGATGACGAGGATGAACTGGAGCCCGCCGCGCCCCATCGCGGCGAGCAGGGCGGCGACGTTGCCCGCGGAGAAGGCGCGGATGCGGAACAGCTCGAGGTGGAACATCGGCTCCTCGACCCGCGCCTCGACGATGCAGAACGCTACGAGCAGCGCGACGCCGCCGGCGAGCGTTCCCAGCACGAGCGGGGACGTCCAGCCCATCGTGTGCCCGCCGTAGGGCTGGATGCCGTAGGTGATGCCGATCATCACCCCGACGAGGCCGAGCGCGAAGGTCGCGTTCCCCCACCAGTCGACCCGGGCGGGACGGCGCTGGCCCAGCTCCCGCAGCGAGCGGTAGGCCCACGCGGTGGCGAGCACCCCGATCGGCACCGAGACGAGGAAGACGAGCCGCCACGCCACGGGCGCGAGCACGCCGCCGAGGACGAGACCGAGGAAGGAGCCGGCGATGGCGGCGATCGAGTTGACGCCGAGCGCGAGCCCGCGCTGGTGGGGTGGGAAGGCGTCGGTGAGGATCGCGCTCGAGTTGGCGAAGAGCAGCGCGCCGCCGATCCCCTGCCCGACGCGCATCGCGATCAGCCAGATCGCCGCCGCCTCGCCGTGCAGCCAGGTGATCGAGAGCAGGATCGAGAAGACGGTGAAGACGGCGAAGCCGAGGTTGAACATCCGCACCCGCCCGTAGATGTCGCCGAGCCGCCCGAGGCTGACGAGCAACACCGCCATCACGACCATGAAGCCGAGGATCAGCCACAGGAGGTAGCTCGTGTTGCCCGGCGCGAGCGGGTCGATGTCGATGCCGCGGAAGATGTCGGGCAGCGCGATCAGGAGGATCGACGAGTTGATCGTCGCCATCAGCATCCCGAGCGTCGTGTTCGAGAGCGCGATCCACTTGTAGTCGATTCCCTTGCGCCGCACCGCCCCGTCCTTTGATAGTTGACGTTAACGTAAGATATCAGCGATGCGGTGACGCGGACCCGACTAGCTCGGTGAGTCCACGTTCCGGCTCGCGGGCGGCGCCCGCGTCGCGATCGACCCCTTCGGTCGGCGGCGGCCCGACGGTGGGCGGCGCCGAGGCGGCCGGGATCCTACGCAAGCTCGAGTCGCGGCTCAGAATGTTCGCCTCCGCCTCGTCCGAGTATCACGAAGCTCATGGCGCACAACAAGGACGAAGCCCCCGACGTGAGCCTGCTCGCACAATGGCAGGCCGACCACGGCGTCCGCTGACCCTCGGCGGCCAC
>JADGHP010000144.1 GCA_019683855.1 Thermoleophilia bacterium | reverse complement strand
CACGACCCGCTCAACGACGTGTCGAACCTGCGCGAGGCCGCCGAGGCGATCGCCGCCGCCGAGCGGGACTTCGAGGCGGGGCTCGTCTACAGCCCCGGCCGTACCGGCGAGATCGAGACGCTGATCGAGCGCGCGCGGATGCTGCCCGACCTCGGCGCGGCGCGCGTCCTCCTGCACGACCCGACCGGCTCGCTCCAGCCGCACACCGCCGAGCAGCTCGTGCGGGCGCTCGCGGACGCGAGCGGCCTCCCGGTCGGCATCTACGTCCAGGGAGCCGGCGGCAGCGCGCTCGCCGCGGCGCTCGCCGCGGCCCGGGCGGGGGCGCAGGTGATCGCGTGCGCGATCTACCCGCTCGCGCTGACTCTGCACCGCGTCTCGGGGGAGGCGCTCGCCGAGGCGCTCGCGGGCGCCGGCCTCGACCCGGGCGTCGACGTCGAGCGGCTCTGGGAGGCGACCGACCTCGTCGACGAGCACATCGGCGACGAGCCGGTGACGCCGCTCGCCCCGCGCGTCGCCGTCCTCGCCGCGCGCCACGACCTCCCCGCCAGCATCGTGGCCGGGCTCGACCAGACGCTTCGCGCCGAGGGGGCCGCCGACCGGCTCGACGAGGTGCTCGAGGAGCTCGACCGCATCCGGGCGGAGACCGGCTGGCCGCCGCTCGCGGCGCCGATGGGGCAGGTGCTCGCCTCGCAGGCGCTGCTCAACGTGCTCTCCGCGAGCCGCTACCTCACCGTCGTCGACGAGCTGCGCGCGCTCGTGACGGGACGCTTCGGCACCCCTCCGGGCCCGATCGACCCGGCGCTCGAGCGCGCGGTCGCGCTCACCACCGACTCCGAGCGGGACGAGAACGCCGCCCCGGCGCTGCACGAGCTGCGCGAGCGCGCCGAGGGTATCGCCGCGAGCGAGGAGGAGCTGCTCCTGCTCGGGCTGTTCGGCGAGGACGCCGAGCGGCTGCTCAAGGCGATCCGGGTGCGCGGCCGCCGCGACGAGGACGGGCTCTCCGCGGTCGACCAGACGCGCGCGGAGCGGATCCGCGAGCTCGTCCAGATCGTGCAGGAGACCGGCATCGGCGAGCTGACGATCGAGGAGGAGGGGATGCGGGTCTCGGTGCGCTCGACGCCCGACCTCCCCGACGTCGCCTCCCCGGCGCCGCTCGCGCTGCCGGAGCCCTCCTCGGCGCCGGCCGTCGCCCCGCCGGCGAGCGGCCTGGTGCGGGTCGAGTCGCCGATGGTCGGCACCTTCTACCGGGCGCCGCAGCCGGGCGCGCCGCCGTTCGTCGAGGTGGGGGACGTGGTCGCGCCCGGGCAGACGCTCTGCATCCTCGAGGCGATGAAGCTGATGAACGAGGTGAAGGCGGAGATCGAGGCGGTCGTGCGCGCCATCCACGTCGAGAACGCGCAGCCGGTCGAGTTCGGGCAGGTCCTGTTCGAACTGGAGCCGCTCGCCGGCCGGCCGCTCGACGCCGTCTGACGCCCCCGGCGCGGGGCGCGTGCCCGGGCAGACAGGCCCCCCTCGCACCGTAGACTCTCGCGCGTGTTCACCCGCGTGCTCGTAGCCAACCGCGGCGAGATCGCCGTGCGCGTGATCCGGGCCCTGCACGAGCTCGGCGTCGAGGCGGTCGCCGTCTACTCGACCGCGGACGAAGACGCCCTGCACGTGCGCCTCGCCGACCGCGCCGTCCGCATCGGCCCGCCCCCGGCGGCGGAGAGCTACCTCAACATCGCGTCGGTCGTCGCCGCCGCGACGACCACCGGGTGCGAGGCGGTTCACCCCGGCTACGGCTTCCTCGCCGAGAACGCGGAGCTCGTGCGCGCCTGCGAGGAGAACGACCTCGTCTTCATCGGCCCGTCCGCCGAGGTGATGGAGCGCATGGGCGACAAGGCGGTCGCGAAGGCCGAGATGCGGGCCGCCGGCGTGCCGCTCGTGCCCGGCAGCGAGGGCGCGGCGACGCTCGCGGGGGCGCGCGCCGCGGCCGAGGAGCTGGGCTTCCCGGTGCTGCTGAAGGCGGCCGCGGGCGGCGGCGGGCGCGGGATGCGCCTCGTGGCGAGCGCGGCCGAGCTCGACGACGCGTACCAGCGCGCGTCCGCCGAGGCGCACGCCGCGTTCGGGGACGGCACGCTCTACGTCGAGAAGGCGATCGCGCCGGCCCGCCACGTCGAGATCCAGGTCGTGTGCGACCATCACGGCGGCGTCCTCACCTGCGGCGAGCGCGAGTGCTCGATCCAGCGGCGCCACCAGAAGCTGATCGAGGAGACGCCGTCGCCGGCGCTCGACCCGGCGCTGCGCGAGGAGATGGAGGCGGCAGCCGAGCGGGCGTGCCGCCACATCGGCTACCGGAACGCCGGCACCATCGAGTTCCTCGTCGGCCCGGACGGGTCGTTCTCGTTCATCGAGATGAACACGCGGCTGCAGGTGGAGCACCCGGTGACCGAGGCGGTGACCGAGCTCGACCTCGTCCGGCTGCAGCTGCGCATCGCCGCCGGGGAGCCGCTGCCGCTCACCGGGCGCGCCCCGCGCGCCGGGCACGCGATCGAGGTGCGCATCAACGCGGAGGACCCCTCGCGCGGGTTCGCGCCGTCGCCGGGCCGGATCGAGCGCTTCCGGCCGCCCCTCGGGCCCGGCGTCCGGGTGGACACGTTCGTCGAGGACGGCACCGTGATCTCGCCGTTCTACGACTCGCTGATCGCGAAGGTCGTCGTCCGCGACGAGACGCGCCAGGCGGCGATCGAGCGGGCGCGGCGCGCGCTGCGGGAGCTGGAGGTGCGGGGCGTGCCGACGACCCGCGAGGTGGCGCTCGAGATCCTCGAGAGCGAGGAGTTCCGTAGCGGCGAGTACTCGACGTCCTTCCTCGAGGAGGCGGGCGTGCGGCTGCCCGCGCTCGCGGGGGCCGCGACATGAGCTTCGCGCTCGTCCAGGACGCCGGCGGCTCGGTCACCGTGAGCGACGCCGCGCTCGCGCAGATCGTCGCCCAGGCGGTCGAGTCGGTGGAGGGCGCGCGCTTGCGCCGGGGTCGCCGGCGGCTCTCGCTCGAGCTCGCCGCCGGACGCGCGCGAGCGGAGCTCGAGGTCGCGGTCGCGTACGGACGGGTGCTTCCGGAGGTGGCGCGGGAGGTGCAGGAGCGCGTCGCCTCGGCGCTCACGGACATGTGCGGCGTCGCGGTCGACGCGGTCGACGTGTCCGTCGAGGAGCTCGACCGGTGATGCCGCGCCCCGGTCGGGTCAGCCGGCGCGAGGCGCGCCGGGCGGCTGTGTTCATGCTCTTCCAGTGGGACGTGACCGGCCGTCCGCTCGGCTCGCTCTACGAGGGGGAGGTCGACGAGTACACGCGACGGCTGGCGGAGGCCGTGGCGGGGCACGTGGCCGAGCTGGACGCGCGGATCACGGCCGCGTCCGACGAGTGGCCGGCGGAGCGCCTCGGCGCGGTGGAGCGGAACATCCTGCGGGTCGCGATCGAGGAGCTCGACGCGGGCGAGGTGCCCGTCGAGGTCGTCCTCGACGAGGCGGTGACGCTCGCGAAGCGGTATGCGTCCGACGAGGCAGGCAGGCTGGTGAACGGGATCCTGGCCACGATCGCGAGGGAGGAGGCGGCGGAGCGGTGAGCACCGAGGACTCGCTGACGAGGGCGGAGGAGCTGCTGGCGCGGCTCGAGGCGGCGCGGGCCGAGCTCGAGCAGCTCTCGCAGGGCGAGGGCGGCTCGCCGGAGCGCGCGCTCGAGCTGCTCCGGGAGCTGTCCGAGCTGGCGAAGGCGGTCGAGGAGGAGCTCGAGCGGGCGAAGCGCGCGGCGGAGGCCGATGCACAGTCCTGACGAGCTGCGCGCCCTCGTCGAGGAGGCGCTGGGGGCGCTCGAGCTGTGGCCGCAGCTTCAAGGCCAGGCGGAGTCGGTGCGCTACTCGCTCTCGGTCGGCGGCAAGCGGATCCGGCCGGTGATCTGCCTCGCCACGGCCGAGGCGGCCGGGGCGCGGGCGGAGGCGGCGATGCCGGCCGCGCTCGCCCTGGAGCTGATCCACACGTTCTCGCTCGTGCACGACGATCTGCCCGCGCTCGACGACGACGAGGAGCGGCGCGGCCACCCCTCGACGTGGAAGCGGTACGGCGAGGCCGTGGGCATCCTCGCCGGCGACGCGCTGCAAGCGGAGGCGTTCCGGCTCGCCGCCTCGTATCCGACGACGCGCGTCGCGCGGGAGCTGGCCGAGGCGACGCTCGGGATGATCGGCGGCCAGTGGCTCGACATCACCGGCACGGGCGACGAGGTCACGCTGCACAAGCTGAAGACCGGCTGCCTGTTCGCCGCCGCGGTCGGTCTCGCCCTCTGGGTGGCGGAGGTGCC
>JADGHP010000013.1 GCA_019683855.1 Thermoleophilia bacterium | reverse complement strand
CGCTCCTGCTGCGCCGCGAGGCGCTCGACGAGGTCGGCCTCTTCGACGAGGAGTTCTTCCTCTACTCCGAGGAGACCGACCTCTGCCGGCGGCTCCGGCGCGCCGGCTGGGCGGTGCGCACCTTCCCGGCGGTCACCGTCGTCCACCACGAGTCGCAGTTCAGCGCCGCCATCCCCGAGCGTCGCGTCAACGAGATGTGGCGCAGCCGGCACCGCTACTGGCGCAAGCACCACTCCGCCCTCGGCGCGCGTGTCGCCGCGCTCTGCACCGGCGCCCAGTACGCGCTGCGCGCGGCGCTTGCGCCGGCCCTCCGCCGCGACGTCCCCGGCTTCGCCGCGCGGATGCGCCTGCACGCCCGCGACGCCTGGCGCGTCGCCGGCCCCGGCCTGCGCGAGCTCGCAGAGGAGTGGAACCGCAGCCACGGGCGAGCGGCCGGGACGTGCGGCGTCACGGGACGCCGGTCCCCGGCCGAACGTTGGGAGACGCCGCGCTAGATGAGGCGGGAAAGCCGGGCGTCGAGAGCACGCGCCCGTCGGCGAGGACGAGGAGCGCCTCGTAGCCGCGCAGCCGCGCCGTCCAGTGCGGCGCGCGGCCTCCACCCATCGCGAACGCCGCCGTCGCGTACGCGTCCGCGGCGCCCAGATCGGGACCCGTGACGGTGACCGAGAGGATCCCGCTCGGAGGCCGCCGCGAGTGCGGGTCGATCACGTGCGGCCCCCGCGCGTAGGCGCCGGAGGTGGCGACCGCGAGGTCGCGCGTCTCGATCACCTTCGCGACGGCGTCACGCAGCAGCGGGTGCTGGATGCCGACGCGCCAGCACCAGGCGGGCGCCGCGCGGCCGCGCAGGCGCATGTCGCCTCCGGCGCTGAGCGCGTAGTTGCGCGCGCCCGCGGCCTCGAGGATCGCGGCGGCGCAGTCGACCGCCCAGCCCTTGACGAAGCCGGACGGGTCGAGGAGATCTGGGGAGGCGGCGCGCGCGTCGAAGAAGCCGTCCGTCTCCTCGCGCAGCTCCTCGCAGCGCGCGAGCACCTCCCGCACCTCCGGCCGCGCGCCGGCGAGGCCGAGCTCGCCGCGGTTGAGCCTGCTGATCTCGCTGTCCTCGCGGTAGGTGCTGAACGTCGCATCCACCCAGCGAAGCCAGTCGAACACCTCCTCGAGCACGTCCTCGCCGAGATCCTCGTCGCGGAGGTCGGCGACGACCGGCATGCCCATGACGTGCTCCACCCGGCGGAGGCCCGGGAGCGTCGACATCAGATGCTCCTCGCCTTCAGGAGCGCCGACTGGAGCGACTCGACGAACGCCATGCTCGTGTCGGTCGCGCCCGAGATCAGGTCGACGTTCGGGCTGTAGTGCGCCTGCAGGGCCTCCTGCTCGAGCAGCGGCAGCGCCTGCTGGTTGATGAACACCGAGCGGTCGGTGTGATCGGGGTAGACGGGAACGTCGAGGCCGACGATCGTGCGCTTGACCGTCCGGTGCGCGCCGACGATGGTGGTGATCCTCTTGACGACGAGCGTCACCCGGAGCGGCCCCCAGCGGCCCGCGTAGACCTCGCTGCCCGCGACGCGCTTCGTGACGGTGACGACGCGCCTCTTCGGCTTCGCCTTCGGCTTGCTCTGGGCGAGGGCGGTGGCCGCCGCGTTCCCGGCGGGAACCGCGAGGGCAGCCGCAGCGACCGTCGCCGTGAGTGCTCTTCTCATCGAGTGGCCTCCTGTTCGGTCAGAGGACGAAACGCTCGGCATGGATGCGGCGACGCGGGACGCCCGCCCGCCGGACCTCGCGCCTGACGAGGTCGGCGAGCGCCGGCGGGCCGCAGAGGAAGACCTCCCGCTCGGCCACGTCCGGGACGAGCTCGCGCAGGTGCGCCGCGGTGAGCAGACGGCTCCCCTCGGGGGTGCGATGGTCTCCGACGACCTCGTGCAGCGCGAAGCCGTTCCGGGCGGCGAGCGCGCGCAGCTCGTCGCCGAGCACCAGCTCCTCCTCGGCGACGACGCGGTAGACGACGACGACGTCGCCGCGCAGCTCCTCGAGGAGCGCGCGGATCGGCGTCACCCCGATCCCGCCGGCCACGAGCAGCAGCTTGTCGCAGCGACGCGCGTCGGCCGTGAACACGCCGAACGGCCCCTCGGCGAGCACGCGCGTCCCGACCGGGACGTCGGCCATCCGCGCGCTGTGGTCGCCGAGCGCCTTCACCGTGATCCGCAGCGAGCGGCCGTCGGGGGCCGCCGAGAGCGAGAAGGGGTGCGCGGTCCACCAGCGCCCGCGCACAAGGAACCGCCAGAGGAAGAACTGCCCCGGCCGGGCGCGGAGCCGCTCGAGCCGGCGCCCCTCGATCCGGAGCGACACCACCCCCGGCGCCTCGGCGACCACCTCGGCCACGCGCAGCCGATGGCGAACGTAGCCGAGCGCGGGCGCGGCGACGCGGAAGCCGACCAGGAGCGCGAGCGTCGCCGCGTACAGGGAGCGCCAGTAGTCAGCCGCGATCGTGTCGAGAACGAGCTCGTTGCCGGTCGGGATCTGGTGGAACCAGGCGAGCGCGATGCCCGCGTACGCGAGCAGGTGCGTCCCGTACCACCACTCGTACGGGAGCCGTCGCCGCGCGATCGCGTACGAGGTGCCGACCACGCCGGCGAGCGCGACGGTGCCCACGGTGGCGGTGACCATCCCCGGGTAGACGCCGCCCCCGATCATGGTGGAGAGCTCCCGCCACAGCGAGTAGCGGTCGAGGAGCGCGTACCCCCAGACGCTGAGCACGACGTGCGCGACGACGAGGTCGAAGGTCAGGTGGCCGTTCCAGCGGTGCCAGACGGTGAGGCGGTCGAAGCCGACGAGCCGCTCGAGCGCCGGCAGGCGCGCGAGCAGGAGCACCTGGATCAGAGCCGTGTACGCGCTCACGAGCCCGGTTATCCGGGCCGCGCTCGTGACCGCGTCGCCGCTCGTCCGCGGGTGCAGATTGCCGCCGTGCGCCCACAGCCAGACGATCGCCGCCGCGTTGCCGAGCACGACGGCCCAGACGAGCGCGAGGCCGACCGCGCGGCGCCTCGCGCGCGCGGGCGCCGCCACGGCGAGCCGCTCGAGCGTCCCCGCTTCCACCATCTGCGGCATGACAACAGGGAAAGCTGAAGAGCGGATGAGAGTCGGCCCGCCGCGCGCTCGCGCGGAGCGCTCTTAGAGTCGTCTCACCTGGCGCGGCACACTTAGGGGCGAGATGTTGGTGCTCGTCGTCGACGACGACCGCGCGGTGCGGGAGGCGCTGGGGCGCGCCCTCGAGCTGAACGGCTACGACGTCGACCTCGCCTCCGACGGGGACGCGGCGCTCGCCGCGATCGAGGCGCGCACGCCGGACGCGGTCGTGCTCGACGTGATGATGCCGGGCCTCGACGGGCTCGACGTGACGCGGCGGCTGCGCCGCGCCGGCAACCGCGTGCCGATCCTGCTCCTCACCGCGCGCGACGCGGTCGGCGACCGGGTCGAGGGCCTCGACGCCGGCGCGGACGACTACCTGCCCAAGCCGTTCGAGCTGGAGGAGCTGCTGGCGCGCCTGCGCGCCGTGCTCCGCCGCTCGCTGCCCGAGGCGCCCGGCGAGATGCTCCGCTTCGCCGACCTGACCCTCGACCTCGGCTCGATGGACGCGCGCCGCGCCGGCCGCCGCTTCGAGCTGACGACGACCGAGGCGCACCTGCTCGAGCTGTTCATGCGCAATCCGCGCCAGGTGCTGCCGCGCTCGCTCATCTACGAGCGCGTGTGGGGCTACGACTTCAGCCACTCCTCGAACGCGCTCGACGTCTACGTCGGCTACCTGCGCCGCAAGACGGAGGCGGGCGGGGAGCCGCGGCTGATCCACACCGTTCGCGGCACCGGGTACGTGCTGCGGGAGCCGTGACCCTCCGCGCCCGGCTCGCGCTCGTCGCCGCGCTCGTCGTCGCCGTCGTCGTCGCCGCCGCGTCCGCCACGACGTACTTCGTGATGCGGCACGAGCTGTACTCGCAGGTCGACACCCTGCTCGCGCAGCACGCGGCGGAGATCGCACGGAACCCAGACGCCGCGCGGGCGGTCGCCCACGGCTTCAGCCCGTTCAGCGGCGACTACGTCGCGCTGCTCGGGGACGTCGAGACGGGCGACCCCATTCCCCTCGACGCGAAGGCGTGGCGCGTCGCCGCCGGGAAGGAGGGGGCGTACTTCCGCGACTCGACGGCGAAGACGGTCCGCGGTCAGCGCCTGCACCTGCGCGAGATCGTCGCCCCGACCCCGATCGGCGCGGTCGTCGTCGCGCGCGACATCGACTACATCGACCACGACCTGAGCCGCCTGCGCCTGATCCTCCTGCTCGTGTCGCTGGGCGGGGTCGCCCTCGCCGCGCTCGCCGGAGCGCTCGTCTCGCGGGCGACCCTCGCGCCGGTGCTGCGCCTGACGGCCGCGGCGGAGCGGATCGCGAAGACGGGCAAGCCGAGCGAGCGCGTGCCCGAGAGCGGCGGCGGCGAGCTCGGCCGGCTCGGCGCCTCGTTCAACACGATGCTCGCCGCGCTCGAGGAGTCGCTCGAGACGCAGCGCCGCTTCGTGGCCGACGCCTCGCACGAGCTGCGCACGCCGCTGACGAGCCTGCAGACGAACCTCGACGTCCTCCGCCAGCAGCACCGGCTCGACCCGGAGACGCGCGACCGGCTGCTCGAGGACCTGCAACGCGAGTCGCGCGAGATGCGGGCGCTGATAGGCGGCCTGCTCGAGCTCGCCCAAGGCGACGACCCCCGGCTCGAGCGACGCGCCTTCCAGCTCGACGAGCTCGTCGAGAGCGTCCTCGAGCGGGCGCGCGCCCGCTTCCCCGCCGTCTCCTGGCAGGCCGAGCTCGAGCCCACCGTCGTGGACGGGTACCCGGAGCGGCTCGAGCGCGCCGTCTGGAACCTGCTCGAGAACGCCGGCAAGTGGAGCGGCGAGGGGTCGACGGTGGAGGTGACGCTCGCCGACGGCGAGCTTTCGGTGCGCGACCACGGCCCGGGCATCGCGCCCGAGGACCGGCCGCTCGTCTTCGAGCGCTTCTACCGCTCACCGGCGGCGCGGTCGATGCCCGGCTCGGGACTGGGGCTCGCGATCGTGCGCGAGGTGGCGGAGGCCCACGGCGGCACCGTCGAGGCCGAGGAGGCGCCCGGCGGCGGCGCCCTGCTGCGGCTGCGCCTCAACGGGGCGGCGCGGCCCGGCGAGCGTCTCGTTGACTCCTAGAGACGCTCATCACATGGTGCAGCGACGGCTGGGTAGCGTCGCGGCACCCCGGCTCCGCACCTGTTACATGAGCGTCACGGCTCCCTCCCGGACAAGTCACGACTTCGCTACGCGGGGTCAGACCCGGGTCTGACCCCGCGTCTCACGCGCGGCACCGCGAGCCAGACGTCCGCGCCGCCCCCAGGCCGGTTGCGGAGATCGGCGCCGCCGCCGTGCGCGCGGGCGATCAGGTCGACGATCGCGAGGCCGAGCCCCGTGCCGCCGCGCCCGCGCGCCTCGTCGGCGCGGCTGAACCGCTCGAACGCCCGCTCGCGGAACCCTTCCGGGAAGCCGGGCCCGTCGTCTTGCACGTGCAGCTCGACGAGGCCCCCGCGCTCAGCCGCCGACAGGCGCACCGGCCCGAGCCCGTACGCGAGAGCGTTGTCGACGAGGTTCCCGAGCGCCTGCTCGACGCGCTCCGGGTCGGCGTCGAGGAGGGCCTCGGAATCCTCGACGCGCAGCTCGCGACCGAGCGCCCGCGCGCGGGTCTGGAAGCGTCCGGCGACGGTGGCGAGCAGCTCGCCCGCGGCGACGCGCTCGCGCCGGACCGGCAGCGCTCCCTGGTCGGCGCGCGCGATCAAGAGCAGATCCTCGGCCAGCCGCGAGAGGCGCTCCGTCTCCTCCGCGGCGGAGCGGAGCGCCTCCTCGAGCTCCGCGCGGGAACGCGGGCGGCGGAGCGCGAGCTCGAGCTCGGCGCGGAGAAGCGCGAGCGGGGTGCGCAGCTCGTGGCTCGCGTCGGCGAGGAAGCGCCGCTCGCGCTCGAATGCGGCCTCCAGCCGAGCCAGCATGTCGTTCAGCGTCTCCGCGAGCCGCGACACCTCGTCGCGGCTGCGCGGGACCGGCAGCCGCCCCGGATGCGCCGCCGTCACCGCCTCGGCGCGGCGACGCATCGCCTCGACCGGGCGCAGCGCGCCGGCCGCGAGCGCATAGCCGGCGACCGAGGCGAGAAGCAGCGCGAGCGGGAGGACGAGCACGAGCTCGTGGCGGAGGTGGTCGAGCGACTCCTCGCGCGACGCCAGCGAGCGGGCGACCGCCACGGCCTCGCCGCCGGCCACGGGGACGCCGAGGACCCGCCACTCGCCGTCGCGGCCTTCGATGTCCAGCGTCCGCACGACGCGAGCGCCCCGCGCGGCGAGCGCCGACTGCGCGGGCGTGAGAAGCGGCGGGATCCCCGCCGGCTGCGCACGCAGCAGCCGGCCGTGCGCGTCGAGGAGCTGGGCGAGCGTCGTCCCTCCCGTCGCGTCCGGGTCGACGAGGCCGCGCTCCCGCGTTGCATGTCGCGCCGCTTCGGCCGCCTGCGAGCGGAGCGTCTGGTCGAGGGAGGCGAGCAGCTCGCCCGACACGCGGTGGTAGACGAGGAGCCCCACCCCGGCGAGCACGCCCGCCATCGCCACGGCGAACGCGAGCGTGAGCCGAAGACGGATCGGCAGCCGCGTCACGGATCCGACCGCAGCCGGTAGCCGACGCCGCGCACGGTCTCGATCGAGTCGCGCCCGAAGGGCCGGTCGATCTTCTCGCGCAAGTAGCGCACGTACACGTCGACGACGTTGGAGCGAGCCTCGTACGCGATGTCCCAGGCGCCGTCGAGGAGCTGGGTGCGCGAGAGGACGACGCCCGGGCGGCGCATGAACAGCTCGAGCAGCGCGAACTCCTTGGCCGACAGGTCAAGCTCGACGTCGCCCCGCCAGGCCCGGTGGGCGGCAGGGTCGAGGCGGAGGTCGCCGACCTCGAGCACCGCCGGCCGCTCGACCGGGGCGCGACGCGCGAGCGCCCGCAGACGCGCGAGCAGCTCCTCGAACGAGAACGGCTTGGAGAGGTAGTCGTCGGCGCCGGCGTCGAGGCCGGTGACGCGGTCGTCGACGGCGTCGCGCGCGGTAAGCATCAGCACCGGGCTCCAGACGCCGTCGCCGCGCAGGCGACGGCACACCTCGAAGCCGTCGAGGCCGGGGAGCATCACGTCGAGGACGATCGCGTCGTAGGGCACCGCCCGCGCCATCCACAGCGCTTCCTCGCCGCGCTCGGCGAGATCGGCCGCGTACCCCTCCTCGCGCAGGCCGCGCGCGAGCAGCTCGCCCAGCTTCCTCTCGTCCTCGACCACGAGCACGCGCATCTCGCCCGGATTGTCGCGCGCCGCGCCTGAGAGGGCGATGAGCCGCCTCTCATGGGCGCATCATCTGCGGCTGCTCCACTGGCGTCCCGTGGAGACCGCGAACCGACCCGCCTCGACCCGCGCCGTTCCGACCGCTCGGCGCCCGCGCCGCGGCGGCGGCCCCGACGGCAACGAGCGCCTCACCGGCGCCACCGCGGCGCTCCTCCTGCTGCTGCTCGCGGCGGAGGGAGTGACGATCCTTCTCCTGCGACCGCTCTTCTCGGCGCACGTGTTCGTCGGAATGCTGCTCATCCCACCGGTGGCGCTGAAGCTCGGCAGCACCGGCTGGCGCTTCGTCCGCTACTACCAGCGCGATCCCGCCTACCGGCGCAAGGGCCCGCCGCCGCTCCCGCTGCGGCTCCTGGCCCCGCTCGTCGTCGCCTCGACCGTCGCCGTCTTCGCCACCGGCGTCACGCTGCTCGCCGTCGGCCCCGCGGGCGGCGTCGTGCTCGGCCTGCACAAGGCGAGCTTCGTCGTCTGGCTCGGCGCGACCGGGGTCCACGTGCTCGCGCACGCGCGCCGCGTGCCGGCCCTCGCCGCCGCGGACTGGCACGCGCGGGCGCGCGAGGGCGCGGTCGGCGGCGTCCTCCGGCGCCGGCTGGCACTCGTGGGCGCGACCGCCGCCGGCGTCGTCCTCGCCGTCGCGACCCTCCGCTACGCCCACCCGTGGCTGCACTGGCTGGCCGCGCACGGCGGCGACGACGGCGGCTAGCCCGAGCCGCGGCGTCGGCGACGGGCGACCGGGCGCGGCAGGCGCGGCTCGCGCCCCGCCGGGCTGCCGGGCCGCAGCTCGCCCGAGGCCTCCCCGCCCACGAGCCGGCGCCGCTCGTCGGCGTACGCGCGCGAGAGCAGCGTCTCGAGCGGCACGTCCACGAACGCGGGACGCCGTACCACGCCTCACGGTCGGCGAAGGCGAGCTTCGCGCACTCGGTGACCGTGTGCACGTACTCGACGCTCGCGTGGCCCATGGCGGCGAGGTCGAAGCCCTCGAGCAGCCGGAGCTGCACCGCCGCGAGCGGGCCGGTGCCCGGCACGAGCTCGAGCCCCAGCCCGTCGCGGTAGCGGGCGATCGTGGCCGCCCGCGGCGCGGGCCCCTTGAGCGCTTCGCGCCGCTCGCGCACCCACATCCTGCCGACGACGGCGCGGGTCGCCGTCGAGCGAACGTCGACGAAGTCGCCGTCGATCCGGCGTGGCCGGGACGGGCGGGCGCTCGCTCGGCGCGCCGGGGCCGGTGTCTCACGTCGGCGCGGCTGGGTGCGAGGCGTCCTCGAACTCGCGAAACTGCGCCGTGAGCAGGTACGCGATCTGCTCGCCGATGTCGACCGCGCGGTCGCCGATCCGCTCGATCGTGCGCGCTGCGACGACCATACGCAGACCCCACTCCCGCAGCTCGGGGTCGACCATCACGTCGACGAGCCGCTCCACGAAGCGTCGGTTTGCGCGATCGATCAGCTCGTCGAGCTCGACGAGACTCTCGGCGCCGGCGAGGTCGCGGCGCGCGAACGAGTCGAGCGCCACGCGCAGCATCTCCTCGGCGCGCTCGCCCATCTCGACGAGCACCTCGACGAGCGCCGGGTCGGGCTCCACGCCGGCGACGAGCTGCGAGAGCTTCGCCACGGTGACGGCGCCGTCGGCGCTCCGCTCGAGCAGGAGGTTGATGTGCAGGATCGCGAGCAGCAGCCGCAGGTCGCGCGCCACCGGGTTCTGGAGCGCGAGCGTCGACTGGATCGAGCTTTCGATGCCGAGGAAGAGGCGGTCGATCTCGTCGTCGAAGGCGATCACCTCGCCGGCGAGCTCGCCGTCGCGCCGCTCGAGCGCCCGAACCGCGCCGTGCACGGCGGCGAGGACGCGCTGCCCCTCCTCTTGGAGCTGCGCCTCGATCGCGCCGAGCGCCTCGTCGATCGCCATGCGCTGAGAGTACAAGCAGACGGGCCCCGCCCAGAAGGCCCAGTCACCACTCTGTCACCACCTCGTAACCGCGGTGTTCCCCATCCCGTGGCGAGACCGTCGTACGGTGGCGACGACCACAAGAGGAGGAGAAACCACCATGCCGAAGTCCGGCACGTTCATCCGCAGTCTCGCCGCCGTCGCTCTCGTCGCGGTCGTCGCGGCCGCCGTCGTCGGCGCCGCCGGGGCCTCGACCGCGAAGAGGAACAGCGTGACGATCACCGGCGCCGGCAGCACGTTCGTCGCTCCCCTGATCGCGCAATGGGTCCCGGCGCTCGCCAAGGCGTACGGCTACGAGCTCCACTACAGCCCCATCGGCTCGGGCGGGGGCATCGCCTCGATCACCGCCCGCACGGTGGATTTCGGCGCGAGCGACGCGCCGCTCTCGCCCGACCAGTTCGCCGCGTGCAAGGGCTGCATCCAGATCCCGTGGGCGCTGTCGGCCACCTCGGTCTTCTACAACCTCGACGGGGTGAAGAACCTCCTCCACATGGACGGGCCGACGCTCGCCAAGATCTTCCTGGGGCAGATCACGAGCTGGAACGATCCGGCGATCGCGAAGCTCAACCCGGGCGTCTCGCTCCCGAACCTCCGCATCACCGTCGTCCACCGCTCCGACGGCTCGGGCACGACGTACAACTTCACCGACTACCTCTCGAGCGTCAGCCCGGCCTGGAAGAAGCGGGTCGGCGTCGGGACGAGCGTCAACTGGCCGGTCGGCTCGGCCGGCAGGGGCAGCTCGGGGGTCGCGGCCCTCGTCTCCGAGACCCCGGGGGCGATCGGCTACGCGGACGTCGCCTACGCGCTCCAGAACCACCTCAAGTACTTCGCGATCAAGAACCGCTCCGGGAAGTTCACGGTTCCCGCGCTGCGCAACATCCTCGCCGCCGCCACCCTCGACACCAAGCCGGCCGCGGACGGGTCGCTCTCGATCGTGAACCCGCCCAAGGCGAAGAAGTACGCGCAGGCGTACCCGATCTCGACCTACACGTACGTGATCGTGCCGCTCCAGACGCCCAAGGCGCGTGAGCTCAAGATCTTCATCAGCTGGGCGGTCACCCACGGGCAGAGCTACGGGCCGAAGCTCATCTTCCAGCCGCTGCCGCTCGCGGTCGTGCGCTACGACGAGAAGGCGATCGCGAAGATCCACTCCTAGGGCTCGATGTCCTCCGCCGACCTCACCACCGACGTCGCCCGCCGCCCCTTCACGGGGCGGCGGGCGCGGCTCGGCGACCTCGTCCTGGAGGGTGTCGCGGGGGCCGCGGCCCTCGCGGCGTGCGCGCTCGTCGGGCTGATCGCCTGGAAGATCGTCGACGGTGCGCGCCTCTCGCTCTCGACCTTCGGGCCGGGTTTCGTCACGCGGATCGCCTGGAACCCGGTCGCCGGCCGCGAGGTCTACGGCGCGGCCAGCTTCCTCTTCGGCACGGCGATCACCTCGCTCGCCGCGCTCCTCCTCGCCGCTCCCCTCGCGATGGGCATCGCCCTCTTCCTGACCGAGCTCGCGCCCCGCGCGATCCGGGGCCCGGTGACCGCGCTCGTGGAGACGCTCGCCGCGATCCCGAGCGTCGTCATCGGCCTCTGGGGGATCCTCGTCCTCGGCCCGCAGCTCCGCCTCCACATCGAGCCGTGGCTCCACTCCACGCTCGGCTTCATCCCGCTCTTCGGCACGCCCTCGCCGGCGGGCGCCAGCATCTTCACCGCCGTCGTCGTGCTGACGATCATGATCCTGCCGATCGTCGCCAGCATCTCGCGCGAGCTGTTCCTCGGCGTGCCCCAGGAGCTGAAGGAGGGCGCGCTCGCGCTCGGCACGACGCGATGGGAGATGGTGCGCGGCGTCGTCTTGCCGTACGCCCGCGGCGGCATCGCCGCGGCGCTGATCCTCGGCCTCGGCCGCGCCATCGGCGAGGCGATCGCCGTCACGCAGGTGATCGGCGGCGGCGTCTTCATCCACTGGAACCTCTTCGACGGCGGCGACACGCTCGCGAGCAAGATCGCCGCCGAGTACCAGGGGGCGACCTCGAAGCTGCAGATCTCGTCGCTGATCTCCCTGGCGCTGATCCTGCTCGTCTTCTCGCTCGTCGTGAACCTCCTCGCCCAGTGGATCGTGCGCCGCGCCGCTCGCAGCCACGGCGGCGGGACGGTGCGCCCGTGAGCGTCCACGGCCTCAGCCGCTCGCAGCAGCGCTCCGACCGGCTGGCGCGCCGTCGCGCGGTCAACCGGCTGATGGAGACGCTCGCGTGGCTCTCGGCGGCGCTCGCCGTCGCCGTCCTCGGCGTCGTCGTCTGGTCGGTGGCCGCGCGCGGCGCAGGCGCGCTCAACCTCGACCTGCTCACCAAGCCGCCGGTGCCGTTCAGCCTCACGCCGGTCAAGCAGGGCGTCGCGAACGCGTTCGCCGGGACGATCGTGATCGTCGGCCTCGCCACCGCGATGGCGCTCCCGGTCGGGATCCTCGTCGCGATCTACGTCAACGAGTTCGCCCGTCCCGCCGCCCGGAGCGGGATCACGCTCGCGCTCGACGTCCTCAACGGCGTGCCGGCGATCGTGATCGGGATCTTCGTCTTCGGCCTCCTCGTCGTCGGGCGCGGACAGAGCGGTCTCGCCGGAGCGTTCGCGCTCGCCTGCCTCATGCTCCCGCTCGTGGCGCGCTCCACGATGGAGGTGCTCTCACTCGTGCCGAGCTCGCTGCGCGAAGCAAGCCTCGCCCTCGGCGTTCCCCGCTGGCGGACGACGCTCAGCATCGTCCTGCCGCAGACGATCGGCGGCGTCCTCACCGGCACGACGCTCGCGGTCGCCCGGATCGCGGGCGAGACGGCGCCGCTGCTCTTCACCTCCTCGATCGTCGGCACGCAGGTGAGCTGGGACCCGCACCGGGCGCTCCAGACTGTCCCCGTCGCGATCTTCGAGCTCTCGGAGTCGCCCGACCCGGCCGATCACGCGCGCGCCTGGGCGGCCGCGCTCGTCTTGCTCGTGTTCATCCTCTTCGCGAGCCTCGGTGCCAGATGGCTGGCCACCCGCAGCCGGCGCAAGCTCGGCGCTGCCCGATGACCAAGGAGCCCGAAGACGTGTCGACTACGATCGAGCCCACCGTGCGAGTCGAGACGAGACGACAGCCGATGCCGCCCCGCGAGCGGCTCGAGCGGGTGTTCCAGATCGAGAACCTCACCGCCAGCTACGGCCCCAAGCCGGCGATCCGGAACGTCTCGCTCGACGTCTACAAGAACCTCGTCACCGCGATCATCGGCCCGTCGGGCTGCGGCAAGAGCACCTTCATCCGCTGCCTCAACCGGATGAACGACCTGATCCCGCACTTCCGGCAGACGGGGACGATCCGCTACCACGGCCAGGACATCCTCGCCCGCGACGTCGACCCAGTCGCGGTGCGGCGGACGATCGGCATGGTCTTCCAGCGCCCGAACCCGTTCCCGAAGTCGATCTACGACAACGTCGCCTGGGGCCTGAAGGTGCTCGGGATGCGAGACGATCTCGACGGACGCGTCGAGCGGGCGCTCACCCAGGCGGCGCTCTGGGACGAGGTCAAGGACCGGCTGAAAGCGAGCGCGCTCTCGCTCTCGGGCGGGCAGCAGCAGCGGCTCTGCATCGCGCGCGCGATCGCGGTCGAGCCGGACGTCGTTCTCATGGACGAGCCCGCCTCCGCGCTCGACCCGATCGCGACCCAGGCGATCGAGCAGCTCATGCACGACCTCAAGCGCTCCTACTCGATCGTGATCGTCACCCACAACATGCAGCAGGCGGCGCGCGTCGCCGACATGACCGCGTTCTTCTCGATCTCGACTGGCGAGGAGGGCGAGCGCTTCGGCGAGCTCGTCGAGTACGACGCGACCGAGAAGATCTTCACCGCCCCCGCCGACCGGCGCACCGAGGACTACGTCACCGGGCGCTTCGGGTAGGGCCAGGCGAAAGACACCGTCCCCGCGGACATAGACCCGAACGAGCACGGAGCGCGCCGGAGACCGCGCTCGCCGGCGCGCGGTTCCTCTTCCTCAACGGGAAACGCCTCGCGTTCCCCGCTGCCAAAGAGGCCGCAGGATCGGGTCGGTCACCCGCTCGGCGAGGCGGACGAGGAGAGAGATCAGCGGGCGCAGCAGCTTCGCGACGAGGAGCGCGGATGCGAGACCGACGAGGATCCCGGCGCCGACGTCGCCCGGGTAGTGCGCCCCGATGAAGATGCGGCCGATGCCGATGATCGCCGCGGCGAGGAGGAAGAGCGCGCCGGCCAGCGGGTCGATCGAGAGCACCGCGAACGCGATCGCGAACGACGCGCTGACGTGGTCGCTCGGGAACGACGCGTCGCTCGAGCTCGACCACGGGTGCGCGATGGCGTGATCCTGGTAGGGGCGATCGCGATGCCAGGCGAGACCGGCGATCGCGCGGTTCACCGCGAGGGCAACCGCCGCCGACGCGAGGCCGGCGGTCGCCGCCAGCTTCCACTTTCGGCTCCCGCCGGGGCGCGCGAGCAGCCACAGGCCCACCGTGATCACCACCATGAACGGGATGCTCGCGACCTCGACGCCGTGGAACAGCGACCCCACCCAGCGGTGGTCGAGCGAGACGTCGTAGATCGCCTTGTAGACGCGCCAGTCGATGGCCGAACCTTACCCGGGGAAGCGCGCGACGACGGCGAGACCGCGCCCCGGCTCGCCTCGCGCCTCGACGGTGCCGCCGGCCGCGGTGACGACGTGCTTCACGATCGCGAGCCCGAGACCGGTGCCGCGCGTGGAGCGCGCCTGGTCGGCGCGGTAGAAGCGCTCGAACAGCCGCGGTAGGTCGGACCGCGCGACGCCCTTCCCGTCGTCCGAGACGATGAGCGCGGGGCCGCCGCCCTCGGTCGTGACGGAGATCGTGCAGGTCGCCTCCGGTCCCGCGTAGCGGATCGCGTTCTCGACGAGGTTCTCCACCACGACGCGCAGCATCCGCGGCCGCAGGGGCAACTCGGCGCCCTCGCCGACCCGCGCGAGGAGCCGTACCTGCGCGTCCGCCGCCCGCTCCGAGAGAGCGGCCACCACCTCGTCCACCACCGGCCGCGCGCGCGTCCGTCCGAGCGCGACCACCTCGCTTCCCGTCTCGAGCTCGCCGAGGAAGAGGACGTCGTCGATCAGCTCCCGCGCCTGCAGCACCTCCTGCGTGGCCTGCTCGACGAGCGCCTCCAGGTCGGCGCCGGGCAGCGTCGCGCTCTCGAGCAGGACGAGCAGGCGCGCGAGCGGCGTGCGCAGCTCGTGCGAAACCGCGGCGGTGAAGCCGGCGCGGAGCTCCTCGTAGGCGGAGAGCTCCGGGACGCCGCCGAGGAAGAGGACGAGCGGCGCCCCCATGCTCGCGACCTGCTCCTCGCTCACCCGCCTGCCCGGCGTCGCGTCGTCGAGGAGCGCGGCGGCCGCCGGGCTCGCGGCGACGAGCCTCCGCTCGCGGTCGAGCACGAGCACCGCCGCGTCCGCCTCCGCGACGAGCGCCGCCGCGCGCTCCTCCGGAGGCGTGTTCACCTCGAACGGTGCGTTCACCACACGTTCACCATGCGTTCACCCTCCGCCAACCCGGCGGGAGCCGTCCACGCTCGATAATGACACCGATGCCCCGGGTGCTGATCGTCGAAGACGACGAGGTGATCGCGCGAGGCATGGCGCGACACCTCGACGCGGCCGGCTTCGACGCGGTCTGGGTCGGAAGCGGCGAGCAGGGGCTCGCACGTCTCCGCTACGAGAAGCCGGACGTGTGCGTGCTCGACCTGATGCTGCCCGGCCTCGATGGGTGGAAGCTGATCGAGACCGTCCGGGCCGAGGGGATCGGGACGCCGATCGTCGTCGTCTCGGCGCGCGGCACCGAGCACGACCGGGTGCACGCGCTCGAGATCGGCGCCGACGACTACCTCGTGAAGCCGTTCTCGATGAAGGAGCTCGTCGCGCGCGCGCGCGTCGCCGCCCGCCGGGGCGTCCGCGCCCAGGAGCGGCCGCGCGGCGAGCCGATCGAGATCGAGGAGCTGCGGATCGACCCGCGCGAGGTGCAGGCGTACGTCGACGGCGAGAGCGCGGCGCTGACGCCGACCGAGTTCCGGCTCCTCTACCAGCTCGCGCTCGACCGCGGCCGGGTGGTCACCCGCGACGAGCTGCTGCAGAAGCTGTGGGGGCGGCGGGAGTCGTACCGCGACCGGACGGTGGACGTGTTCGTGCGCCGGCTGCGGGAGAAGATCGACCGTCGCGCCTCGCGGCACACGTTCATCCAGACGCGCTACGGCGTCGGCTACCGCCTGGAGCCGGTCGCCAAGAACGAGGCGCGCGCCTAGTCCGGGTACGGCTCGGGCCGCAGCCCGGTCTCGACGTGACGGCGCCCGCCGTCCTCGTAGACGATGTCGACGGTCTCGTGCTTGCGATAGGTGCCGGCGATGCCGAGCCACATCGACGCCCAGCGCCAGAAGCCGAGCCTGCCCTCCTGTGCGATCGGACGGGGGAAGACGAGCGATCGCCCCTCCACCTCGTAGTCGCGGCCTGGCTCCTGGCGGACGCCGTTCACGTAGACCTCGAACTCCGCCGGGACGTGGTCGGGCAGTTCGATCCGCGTGCGCTCGCTCACGCCCATAGAATGCCCACCCGGGTGCGTCGGAAGCTGCTGTCCTTGCTCGTCGCTTCGGTCTCCGTCCTCGTCACGGCCGGAGCGGCGGTAGCTGCGAACGGCGGCTTCACGCCCGAGGCGCCGCACTCGCCGAACGCCGCGCGGATCTCGAGCGCCTACTACCTCATCCTCGGCTTCACGGCCTTCATCTTCGTGGTCGTGGAGACGCTGCTCGTCGTCTTCGTCTGGCGCTACCGGAGCCGCAGCCGCGACCGCACCGTGGAGGGAGCGCAGGTGCACGGCCACACGCGCCTCGAGCTGATCTGGACGGCGGGGCCCGTCGTGATCCTCGCCGTGATCGCCTCCTTCGTCTTCTACAAGCTCCCGGGGATCGCGAACGCGCCCGCCGCCTCCAACCCGCTGCGGATCACCGTGGAGGGACACCAGTTCTACTGGCAGTTCGATTACCCGAACGGCGCACGCTCGATCAACGAGCTGCACGTGCCGGTCGGCCGGGTCGTCGATCTCCGCGTGGTCTCGCCCGACGTCATCCACAGCTGGTGGATCCCGCAGCTCGGCGGGAAGGTGCAGGCGATCCCGGGCCGCACGAACCACATCTGGTTCAAGGCCGACCGCGCGGGCACCTACGAGGGCCAGTGCGCGGAGCTCTGCGGCCCCTACCACGAGGCGATGCGCGCCAGCGTCGTCGCCGAGCCGGAGCAGGACTACCGGGCCTTCATCACGCGGACCGCGGCCCAGACGCTCGGCAAGCAGGAGTTCGAGGGCGTGTGCGCGACCTGCCACGGCATGCAGGGTCAGGGCGGCTACGGCCCAGCGCTCGCGACGAACCCGATTCTGACGCAGAAGGCAGGCCTCGCGGCGATCGTCCGCAACGGCCGGCTGCGAATGCCGCCGGTCGGCGACACGTGGACGCAGGCGCAGATCGACGCCCTCGCCGCGTACGTGAGCAAGAACGTCTACAAGGGAGCGACGAGTGGCGGCTAGGAGCGAGGCGGCGTACCCGCCGGTGAGCTGGAAGACGGGTCGGATCGCGAGCTGGCTCGTGACTGTCGATCACAAGCGGATCGGGATCATGTACATCGCGACCTCGATCTTCTTCTTCCTGCTCGGCGGGATCCTCGCCGTGCTCATGCGGGCCCAGCTCGCGACGCCGAACGAGAGCTTCCTGACGCGCAACTCGTACAACGAGCTGATGACGATGCACGGCACGACGATGATCTTCCTCGTCGTCGTGCCGATCCTCGCCGGCTTCGGCAACTACCTCGTGCCGCTGATGATCGGCGCGCGCGACATGGCGTTCCCGCGCCTGAACGCGCTCTCCTACTGGCTGTACCTGCTGGGCGGGATCGTCCTCTGGCTGAGCTGGTTCGCCTCCGGCGGGGCGCCGAAGGCGGGCTGGTGGTCGTACCCGCCGCTCTCCGAGAACCTCCCCTACGCGAGCCCCGGCCACGGGCAGGACTACTGGATCCTCAGCATCCACCTGCTGACGCTCTCCTCGATCGCGGGCGCGATCAACTTCATCGTCACGATCCACAACATGCGCGCACGCGGGATGACGTGGATGCGCATGCCGCTCTTTGTGTGGTCGATCGAGACCTACTCGATCCTGCTCCTCGCCGCCCTGCCCACCGTCTCCGCCGCGGTGACGCTGCTCCTCCTCGACCGCCAGGCGGGGACGCACTTCTTCCTTCCCTCGCAGGGCGGGAACGCCGTCCTCTACCAGCACATGTTCTGGTTCTTCGGGCACCCGGAGGTCTACGTGATGGTGCTGCCCGCGATGGGGATGGTCTCCGAGATCCTGCCCGTCTTCGCGCGCAAGCCGATCTTCGGCTACAAAGCGGTGGCGTTCTCGACGCTGGGCATCGCGTTCTTCTCGATGCTCGTGTGGGCGCACCACATGTTCACGGTCGGGATGCCGATCGGCCTCGACTCGTTCTTCATGCTCTCGTCGATGGTGATCGCGGTGCCGACCGGGATCAAGATCTTCAACTGGATCGCGACCACCTGGCGCGGCAACCTCATCTTCGACACGCCGCTCCTGTTCGCGCTCGGCTTCCTCGCGCTCTTCACGATGGGCGGCCTCTCCGGGATCTTCCTCGCCGCCTTCCCCGTCGACTGGCAGGTGAACGACTCCTACTTCATCGTCGCCCACTTCCACTACGTCGCCTTCGGCGGCATCGTCTTCGCCCTCTTCGGCGGCCTCTACTACTGGTGGCCGAAGATGTTCGGACGGCTGCTCGACGAGCGGCTCGGCAAGCTCCACTTCTGGCTGCTCTTCGCCGGCTTCAACCTGACGTTCCTGCCGCAGCACATGCTCGGCTTGCTCGGGATGCCGCGCCGCATCTCCACCTACCACCACGG
The DNA here is from genome assembly GCA_019683855.1 of Thermoleophilia bacterium. Classification (GTDB taxonomy): domain Bacteria; phylum Actinomycetota; class Thermoleophilia; order Gaiellales; family Gaiellaceae; genus Palsa-739. The sequence continues at coordinate 3,341 of JADGHP010000013.1, read as the reverse complement.
CGGCCTGTGGGAGGTCTACAACCTGCTCTCGTCGATCGGCTCCGGGATCACGGCGCTCGCCGTGCTCGTCTTCGTCGTGAACGTCTGGGTCACGCACGGGCTGCGCCGCGGCGTTCGCGCGAGCAACGACCCGTGGCTCGCGGACACGCTCGAGTGGTACACGACCTCGCCGCCGCCGCCGCACAACTTCGACACCGTCCCCTACGTCACGAGCGCCCGGCCGCTGCGCGACCTGCGCCGGCGGCTGGCGGAGCAGACGTGAGCGGCGCCGCCCCGGGCCCGTGGCTGCGTCTGACGGCGCTCGTCGCCGCCGGCGGCACGCTGGCCGCGGTGGTCTCCGGCGCCGCGCACGTAGGCGCGACGCACCGCCTGCTCGCCGCGCTCGTCGCCCCGCCGCTCGCCGCGCTCGTCGTGGCGGCGTGGTGGGCGCACCGGCGGCTCGTGCCCGGCGCGCTCGCGGCGTCGGCGCTCGTGGCCGCGGCGGCCGCCTTCCCGGGCCGGGTCGTCCACACGGCGCTGGCGGCGCTCGCGCTCGCCGCGCTCGCCGCGCTCGCCGTGCAGTGCTTCCGGGGCGCGACGTCCCCGCGGGGCTCCTCGACCGCGCGAGCGCCCGCGCGCGCGTGGCGGGACTACGCCACGCTGACGAAGCCGCGGATCATGGCGCTCCTGCTCGTCACCGGCTTCGCCGGCATGGTCGCGGGCGCGCACGGCTGGCCCGGGACGGGGCGTGCGCTCGCCGCCATGACCGGGCTCGCGCTCGCGTGCGGCGGCGCAGCGGCGCTCAACCACGTCCTCGACCGCGACATCGACCCGCTGATGGGGTCGCGCACGAAGCAGCGTCCGGTGGCCGCCGGACGGGTGGCGCCGAGCCGGGCGCTCGAGTTCGGCCTCGCGCTGTCGGCGTTCTCGTTCGTGCTGCTCGCCAGCGCGGTGAACGTGCTCACCGCGCTGCTCGCGCTCGCGGGCAACCTCTTCTACGTCGTCGTGTACACGCGCTGGCTCAAGCGCTCCACCCCGCAGAACATCGTGATCGGCGGCGCGGCCGGCGCGGTGCCTCCGCTCGTCGGCTGGGCGGCGGCGACCGGCCGCGTCGGGACCGCCGCGCTCGTGCTGTTCGCGATCGTCTTCGTCTGGACGCCGCCGCACTTCTGGGCGCTCGCGCTCCTGATCCGGGACAGCTACGCGAACGCGCGCGTGCCGATGCTGCCGGTGGTGAAGGGAGAGCGGGCGACGGCGCGCCAGATCGTCCTCTACTCGCTCGCCCTCGTCGCGGTCACGCTCCTGCCGTGGACGTTGGGCGACGCCGGCAAGCTCTACGTCGTGAGCGCGCTCGCGCTCGGCGCCGTGTTCGTCTGGCTCGCCGAGCGGCTGCGGCGCGAGACGACGCCGCGCCGGGCGGCGCTGCTCTTCCACTACTCGCTCCTGTACCTCGCGCTGCTCTTCGCGGCGCTCGCCCTCGACGTGGTGGTGTAGCGACATGGATCCCGAGCTCGCCCGCAAGAACGCCCGCCTCGGCTGGCTCCTGTTCGGCATCTTCTGGCTGCTGTTCGCCGGCTCGATCGGCGTCGCGTACCTGTACCTCGCCTTGGACTGAGTCGCGGGCGTGACCCCGCTGCCCGGCATCTGGCTGGCGCGGCCGGAGCGGCCGCCCGCAGGCAGACCCGTCGCGGTCAAGGATCTGCTCGACACCGCCGGGCTCGCGACGACCTACGGGTCGTCCCTCTTCGCCGACCACGTCCCCGAGCGGAGCGCGGAGGCGGTGCTCCGGCTCGAGCGGGCCGGCTACGCCGTCGCCGGCAAGACGAACCTGCACGAGTTCGCCTACGGGATCTCCTCCCAGAACCCGCACTTCGGGACGGTGCCGAACCCGCGCGCCCCCGGGCGGCTCGCGGGCGGCTCGAGCGGCGGCTCGGCGGCGGCGATCGCCGCCGGCGAGGTCGAGCTCGCGCTCGGCACCGACTCCGGCGGCTCGATCCGGATCCCGGCCGCCTGGTGCGGGATCGTCGGCTTCAAGCCGACCCACGGGCTCGTGCCGGCGGACGGGTGCTTCCCGCTCGCGCCGAGCTACGACCACGTCGGCCCGATGGCCGCGACGGTGGAGGGCTGCTGCGAGCTGATGGAGGCGCTCGTGCCGGGCTTCCAGCAGATCGAGCTCGAGTCGCTGGAGGAGCTCCAGGTGGGGATCGCCTGGCTCGACCGGGCTGACCCGCTCGTGCGCGCGCGCGTGGAGGAGGCGGCGGCGCTCTTCCCGCGGCGGCGCGCGATCGACTTCCCGCCCGCGCCCGACGACTACCGGCTGTTCATGCGCGAGGTCGCCGACGTCCACCGCGGCCTCTACCCCGGCAACGAGGACGCCTACGGCGAGAACGTGCGCGGCAAGATCGAGCGCTGCCTCGCCGTCACCGACGCGGAGGTCGCCGCCGCCCAGCGTGAACGCGCCGCCTACGCGGAGCGCGCCGCCGAGGCGCTCGAGGGGCTCGACCTGCTCGTGACGCCCACGCTCGCCTTCGTCGCCCCGCCGGCGGACGTGGACGAGCTCGAGATCCGGGAGCGCGGCATCGCGCTCACCTACCCGTTCGACTCGCTCGGCTGGCCGGCGCTCGCGCTCCCGTGCGGGGCGGCCGAGGACGGGCTCCCCGCCTCGGTGCAGCTCGTCGGCCGCGCGGGAGACGACGCGCGCGTGCTCGCCGCCGGACGGCTGCTCGCATCCCTCCTTCGAGGGGCTGCCGCGCCCTAGCAGCGTGCCGACACACAGGGATGACGATGCGCGCCGCGCGCCTCGCATTCCTGCTCGCGCCGCTCGGGCTCGCGCTCCTGGCCGGCTCGTCGCAGGCCGCGGTGCGGGCGCCCCGCGACCTACACGGCTTCCTCCTGCGCGCCGACGAGCCGCGCGCGACGAGCTTCCACCGGACGCCCTCGTTCGCCTGGAGCCCGGTGCCGGGCGCGCTCCGCTACGAGCTCCAGCTCTCGACCAGCTCGACCTTCCGCGCCAACGGGATCCTCTACGACGACCCGAGCCTCGCGACTCCCGTCGCCGCGCCGCCGCTGACGCTGCCGTGGATCACGGGCTCGCCGCATGCGCTGTACGCCCGCGTGCGCGCCATCCTCCCCGACGGCGCGACGCCGTGGAGCGCGCCCTTCGGCTTCGACGTGACGCCGCCGCCGCCGCCCACCCCGCTCGCCGGCTACCCGGGGCTCCTGCGCTGGACGCCGGTGGAGGGCGCCGACGCCTACGAGGTGTGGCTCGTCGACGCGGGCAAGCACGAGCTCGTGCGGACGAACGCCCTCGACGAGCGGGAGCTCTACGCGTTCCACGCCTCGCCGCAGTGGATCGGGACCGT
>JADGHP010000143.1 GCA_019683855.1 Thermoleophilia bacterium | reverse complement strand
GGCGGCTAGGATCGCGCGGTGACCGAGATGGAGTCGCTGTACCGCCCGCAGGGCGTCGAGGAGCGCTGGCAGCGCACGTGGGAGGAGGAGGGCCTCTACGCGGCCGACCCCGACCCGTCGCGCGAGCCGTTCGTCGACGCGCACCCGCCGCCGAACGTGACCGGCGAGCTGCACATGGGGCACGCGCTCCAGCTCGCGCTCGGCGACACGATCGTCCGCCTCAAGCGGATGCAGGGCTACAACGTCCTCTTCCAGCCCGGGTACGACCACGCTGGCATCTCCACCCAGAACGCGGTCGAGAAGGCGCTCGCCGCGGAGGGCACCTCGCGCCAAGAGCTCGGCCGCGAGGCGTTCGAGCAGCGCGTGTGGGAGTGGCTGCGCCTCTACGGCGGCAAGATCATGACCCAGTTCCGGCGCATGGGCGCCTCGCTCGACTACCGGCGGGAGCGCTTCACGATGGACGAGGCGTACGTCCGCGCGGTGATGCGCTTCTTCGTGCACCTCTACGAGAAGGGGTGGATCTACCGGGACAACCGGATCATCAACTGGTGCCCGTACCACCAGACCTCCCTCTCCGACCTCGAGCTCGTCGACGCGGAGGTCGAGGACACGCTCTCGACCATCCGCTACCCGCTCGCCGACGGCTCCGGCCACGTCGCGATCGCGACCGTGCGCCCGGCGACGATCCCGGCGGACGTCGCGGTCGCCGTGCACCCGGACGACGAGCGCTACCGCCACCTGATCGGCAGGGAGGCGATCGTGCCGTTCGTGGAGCGTCGGGTGCCGATCATCGCCGACGAGCGCGTGGAGCCCGCGTTCGGCACGGGCGCGCTCAAGGTCACCCCTGGCCACGACGCCACCGACTTCGCGATCGGCCGCGACCACGGCCTCCCCGAGCCGGCGGTGATCGGCCCCGACGGGCGCATGAACGACACCGTCCCCGAGCTCGCCGGGCTGACGCAGGAGGAGGCGGCGCAGCGCATCCTCGACTGGTGCCGCGAGCGGGGCCTGCTGGCAAAGCAGGAGCGCTACCGGCACGCCGTGCCGCTCTGCGAGCGCTGCGAGACCCGCATCGAGCCGCTCGTCTCGCTCCAATGGTGGTGCCGGATGGACGAGCTGAAGCGGGCCGCCCTGGCCGCGCTGCGCGAGCGGCGCGTCGTCTTCCACCCGGAGTCGCAGCACCGCTTCGCGATCGCCTCGCTCGAGGAGGCGCCCGACTGGAACATCTCGCGCCAGATCTGGTGGGGCCACCAGCTTCCGATCTGGTACTGCCCCGACGGCCACGTCACCTGCGCGGAGACGGAGCCGGACGCCTGCGCCGAGTGCGGCTCCAGCGAGCTGACGCGCGAGACGGACGTGCTCGACACGTGGTTCTCGTCGGCGCTGTGGCCGTTCGCGACGCTCGGCTGGCCGGACGAGACCGAGGACCTCGAGGCGTTCTACCCGGGTCACCTGCAGACGACCGCGCGCGAGATCATCCGGCTCTGGGAGAACCGCATGATCTTCGCTGGGCTCGAGCTGCTCGGCGAGGTCCCCTTCCGCGACGTGATCATCCACTCCACGGTGCTCGCCCCCGACGGGCGCCGGATGTCGAAGTCGCTCGGCACCGGCATCGACCCGCTCGAGGTGATCGAGCGCTACGGCGCCGACGCGACCCGCTACGGGCTGCTCAAGATCTCCTCCGCCCAGGATGTGCGCTTCTCCTACAACGCGATCGAGGAGGGGCGGCGGCTCGCGAACAAGCTCTGGAACGCGAGCCGGCTCCTGCTGCAGGCCGCCGGCGCCGAGGTCGACCTGCGGCCGCGGGAGCTCGAGGAGCGCTGGATCCTGGCGCGGATCGACGCGACCCGCGCGGAGGTCGAGCGACTGCTCGGCGAGTACGACTTCGCGCACGCCGTCGACGCGCTCTACCACCTCACCTTCGACGACTTCTGCGACTGGTACCTCGAGGCGACGAAGCCCCGGCTGTACGCGAAGGACGCGGACGCGATGGCGACCGCCCTGGCGGCGCTGGAGCGGCTGCTGAAGCTGCTCCATCCCGTGATGCCGCACGTGACCGAGGAGATCTGGTCGCACCTGCCGGATCGCGAGACGCGCCTGATCGTGGCGCCCTGGCCCGAGCCGGACGAACGCTTCGCCGCCGACGCCGACGCGCTCGTACGGGTGCAGGAGGCGGCGGAGCGCTTCCGGCGCAGCGGCGTCCTCACCCCGCTCGCGGGGGACGAGAAGCGGATCTTCGAGGCCGTCGTCCGCCCCGACCGCGTCAAGGCGAACGGGAACGTCGAGGCGGAGCGCGCCCGCCTGCGCGCCGAGGTCGAGCGCGCGGAGCGGATGCTCGCCAACGAGCGCTTCGTGGAGAAGGCGCCGCCCGAGGTCGTGCAGGCGGAGCGCGAGAAGCTGGAGCGCTACCGCCGTGAGCTCGAAGCGATCGGCGGCTGACTGGGTCGCCTCGCTCGACCCGTGGCCGCGCGACGGCTTCGGGCTCGAGCGCATGCGCGCGCTCCTCGCCCGGCTGGGCGACCCGCAGGCGCGCTACCCGGCGATCCACGTCGTCGGCACGAACGGCAAGTCGACGACGACGCGGCTGGCGGAGGAGCTGCTGCGCGACGCGGGGCTCGCGGTCGGGGCGTACCTCTCGCCGCACGTGCGCGCCTGGAGCGAGCGGATCCGCCTCGGCGGCGGCGAGGCCGACTTCGAGACCGCCGTCGCGGCCGTGCGAGACGCCGCCTCGTCGCTCGGCGCGACGCAGTTCGAGACGCTGACCGCGGCGGCGCTGCTCGCGTTCGCGGAGGCGAGCGTCGACGTCGCGGTGGTCGAGGCGGGGCTCGGCGGCCGCCACGACGCGACGAACGTGCTCGAAAGCCGCGTCGTCGTCCTCACGAACGTCGCGCTCGACCACATGGAGGTGCTCGGGTCGACGCGCGAGGCGATCGCGGCCGAGAAGCTCGCGGTCGTGCGCGCCGGCTGCACCGTCGTGCTCGGCGAGCCGGAGTGGGAGGCGCTCGCGCGGGCGAACGGCGCCGCCCGGGTCGTCGTCGCCGGCCCCAGCAACCTCGCGCTCGCGACCGCCGCCGCCGAGTCGTTCCTCGGCTGTCGCGTCGACCCGCACGCCGCCGAGGGGGTCGCGCTGCCGGGCCGGCTCGAGCGGCGCGGCGAGCGGCCGCTCGAGCTCTGGGACGGCGCCCACAACCTCGCCGGCGTCGGCTACCTCCTGCCGCGGCTGCCAGACCGGCGCTTCGTGCTCGTCTGCTCGATCCTCCGCGACAAGCGGCCGGGGATGATGCTCGAGGCGCTCTCGGTGCTCGGGGACACGCTGCTCGCCACCCAGTCGCGGAACGCGCGCGCGCTGCCCGCCGAGGAGCTCGCCGCGATCGCCGCGGCGCATTTCCCTCGCGTCGAGGCGATCCCCGATCCGCGCGCCGCCCGCGCCCGCGCCCTCGAGCTCGCCGGCCCGGACGGGGCTGTGCTCGTCACGGGGTCCCTCTATCTTCTGTCCGACCTCAGTGGCGCGCACGACCACCCATAGCGCGAGCGAGAAGCTCTCGATCTTCGCCCTGGCCGCGCTCGTGCTCGTGACCGTCGTCGGCGGCGCGTTCGCGGCCGGGTACCTGATCGGCAGGATGCTGCTGTGACCGCGTCGCTCCTCGGCGCCGGCTTCTTCGGCTCCTCGACCTGGCACGTGCTCCGCAACCTGCTCCTCTTCTTCGCGGTCGTGTTCTGGGGGGCGCTCGGCTACTGGGTGTACAAGGACGCGCGGCGGCGCGTGGAGGACCCGTGGCTCGTCGCGATGGCGACGGTGGTCGGGCTCGTACCCCCGTACCTCGGCCCGTTCCTGTACATGCTCTTCCGGCCGCCCGAGTACCTCGAGGAGGTGCGCGAGCGGGAGCTGGAGATCCGGGCGATCGAGGAGCGGCTCGCGGCCCGCGACCTCCGGTGCCCCGTCTGTCGCAGCGAGGTCGAGCCGAGCTTCCTCGTCTGTCCCGTGTGCACGACGCGCCTGAAACAGGCGTGCTCGAGCTGCCGGGCGCCGCTCGAGGCGCTCTGGCAGGTCTGCCCGTACTGCGCGACGCCGATCGAGCCCGCCGCGGTCGCCCCGCTACAGCCGCTCGGCGCGCCGCCGGTACCGCGGCGGACCGAGTAGCCCGCCCGTCTAATATGCGCGCCCGTGGCCGTGGAGCGCAGCCTCATCCTGATCAAGCCGGACGCGGTCCGGCGCCGCCTCGCGGGCGAGATCCTGCGCCGGATCGAGGCGCGCGGGTTCACGATCCGCGCCGGCAAGCTGCTCACGGCGAGCCGCGAGCTGGGCGAGGAGCACTACGCCGAGCACCGCGAGAAGCCGTTCTTCGGCGAGCTCGTCGACTTCATCACGTCGGGGCCGACGTGGGCGCTCGTCGTCGAGGGCGAGGGCGCGATCGCCACCCTGCGCGCGACGATCGGCGCGACGAACCCGGCGCAGGCGGCGCCCGGCACGATCCGGGG
>JADGHP010000142.1 GCA_019683855.1 Thermoleophilia bacterium | reverse complement strand
GTCCTCGCCCAGCTCCTTGCGGATCGACTCGAGCTGGCGGCGCAGGAACCACTCGCGCTGCTGACGCTGCGCGCCGGACTCGACGTCCTCGCGGATGCGACGGCGCACCTGCAGCTCGGCGAGGCGCTCCCGCTGCAGCTCGAGGGCGTAACGGAGCCGCTCGACGACGTCCACCTTCTCGAGCAGCTCGACGCGCTGCTCGAAGGTGATGTCGGGCGCGTAGGCGCAGGTGTCGGCGAGAGCGCCCGCGTCCTTGATCGCGCGCAGGAACTGGCGCACGCGGTCGTCCACGTCGCGCAGCTCGAGGATCTCCTCGACGACGGCGCGGTACTCGCGCTCGAGCTCGCGCGTCTGCACCGGCGGCGGGTTCTCGTCGGGGCGCTCCTCGACCTCCGCGCGGAGCCGGCCGAGCGGGTCGGTGGGGGCCGCGCCGATGATGCCCCGGTGAAGGCCGGTGAGCGCGACCGCGCGGGCGCCGCCTGGGAGCTGGGCGCGGTCGGTCACCTCGGCGACGGTGCCCACCTTCGCGTACTCCTGCTCGTGGCGCGGCACGAGCAGGACGCGCTCCTCGTCGCCGACGTCGACCGTCAGCGTGACGGTCATGCCCGGGAACACGACCGTGTCCTCGAGCGGGACGAGCAGAAGATCGGTCAAGACGAGTCACTCCTCGTTCGCATAGCAGGTATCGAAACTGTAGCTGCTCTCTTCCGTGCCATGCCGGCGACCGGAGCCGCGCCGCGCCGTCAGCTCGCGTCGTCCTCGAGCCCCGCCGCCGCAAGCGCCGCGGCGAGGTGCGGGTGCTCCTCGACCCGGACCACCTTCCCGTCGCGGGTGTGCACGACGGCGGCGTAGCGCCCGACGAGGTAGAAACGGCGGCTCTGCAGGGGCCGGTCGTCGGTCGGGTCGGTCTCGACCCGGGAGAAGCGCATGCTGACGACGACGCGCTCCCCGACGCCGATGGCGCGGTCGACGGTGACGTGGTAGCGCTCGGCAAGGCGCTCCGCGATCACCTCGAGGACGTCGTCCCGGCTGACGAGCGTTCCCTCGCCGCCCGCCGCCACCCACTCGACGTCGGGGTCGAGCATGCCGGAGATCGCCGCGAGATCGCCGGCGACGAAGGCGCGGTAGCCGCGCAGCAAGAGCTCGACGCTCGCCTGGCTCACAAGCCGAGTGTAGGGAGCGGCGCGCTGGCGCTCCAGGCGGTTGCCGCCACAGGTAGACGACGTCGCGGTCTGCACGATCGCTGCCGGATCCTCCACGGCTACAGGATCCCGGCGGCGGTTCGCGCAACACCTTCTAAGGTGGAGCCAGCCGGGCTCGAACCGGCGACCTCCACGCTGCCAGCGTGGCGCTCTCCCAGCTGAGCTATGGCCCCGCGTCGCGGATTGTAGCCGTGGCTTGCCGACGGGGGGCGCTCGCGGCTCCGCGGATCCCGGGGCGCGGCGCTGGCGACCGCGCGTACCTTCGGTCACAATCGGTTCGATGTTCGAGATCGGGCCCAGCTTGCGTGAGGCGCGGCTCAAGCAGGGCCTCACGCCCGAAGACGTCCAGAAGGCGATCAGGATCCGCGACCGGTACCTGTTCGCGATCGAGGAGGAGCGGTGGGAGCTCCTGCCCGGCGAGGCGTACGCGAAAGGCTTCCTGCGCACCTACGCCGAGTTCCTGGGGCTGGACGGGAACCTCTACGTCGACGAGTTCAACGAGCGCTTCGCGCACCGCGAGGAGGGCTCGCTGGCGCCCGAGACGCTGGCGCCGGTGCGGCTCGGGCGGGTAGGCATCGTGCGGCCGCTGCTCGCGATCGCGGCGATCGTCGCGGTGGTCGCGGCGGTCGCCGCCTGGCAGCTCCGCGGCGGCTCGCAGCCGGCGAGCAATCCGCATGCGGGCGCCGCCAACGCCGCGGAGCGACCGGCTGGAAAGCCTGCGGCCGGGAAGCACGAGCAGTCGGGGAAGCACGCGACGAGGCCGGCGGCGAAGCCCGCGACGAGACCCGAGCGCGCGGTCCTCAGCGCCGCCCGGGGCCCGGTGTGGCTGCTCGTCCGCGCCGGCGGCCCGACGGGCGCGGTGATCTACGAGGGCACCCTTCAGCAGGGCCAGACGCTGCCGGTTCGGCTCGCGCCGAGGGTGTGGTTCAGGGTCGGCGCGCCCTGGAACCTCGACGTCCGCGTCGGCGGGCGGCTCGTGCACGGCCTCCCCTCCGCCCCGGCGAACCTGCTCTTGAGCGCGCGGGGCCTGACGCCGGCCTCCTGAGGTCGCGCTACGCGCTCGCGGCGACGTCGAGCGCCACCTCGGGCACGTCGCCCCACAGCTCCTCGAGCCGGTAGAAGGCGCGAGCCTCGGGCGTGAAGACGTGCAGGACGACGTCCAGGTAGTCGGCGAGGATCCAGGTTCCCTGCCGCTCGCCGTCGACGCCGCGCGGGACGAGACCGTGCTCCCGCTTGAGCTTGCCGTGCACCTCGTCCCAGATCGCCGCGGTCTGGCGCGGGTTGCGCCCGGTGGCGATGACGAAGAAGTCCGTGAACGTGCACACGGGCCGCATGTCGAGGATGACGATGTCCTCCGCCAGCTTCTCCTGCGCGAGAGCGGCGATGCGGCGGGCTTGTTCGAGCGAAGTCAGGGCTTGGTCGATGTGCTCGAGGTGCTGAGCCAGTGTAGCCGCGCGCGACGGACGTCAACCGGGCCGGTAGAGCCGGTGCGCCTCGATGAGGGCGGCGACCGCGGGCGGGACGAGCCCGTCGAGGGACTCGCCGGCGGCGGCACGGGCGCGCACGTCGCGGGAGGCGCTCGGGTTCGGCTCGACGCCGAAGAAGAGCACGCGCTCGGGGCGAGCCAGGCGCGCGAGCACGCGCTCGAGCCGCTCGCGCGGGTAGCCGGGACGGGCGGCGACGGCGAGGCGCGTGCGGGCGAGCACCTCGTCGGGCTCCTTCCACGTCGGGAACTCGCAGAGCTGGTCGGCGCCGACGACGAGCACCGGGTCGTCGAAGCGCTCGGCGCGGAGCAGGTCGATCGTGCGCGGGTACGGGTCGAGCCGCACGTCGTCGTCGGGGAAGGCGGCGCGCGCGAGCTCGAGCCGCACCGCGGCCGGAGCGTGCACCTCGCGGTGGCCCGGCCGCGCCGAGACGAGGATCACGAGCCGCGGGACGCCGAAGTGCCGCCGCGCCGCGTCGGCGACGGCGACGTGCCCGAGGTGCGGCGGGTCGAACGCGCCGCCGAAGAGGACGTCGCTCACGCGGATCCGCTCACTCCCATTCGAGCAGCTCACCGCCGATCTCGACCTCGTCGCCCTCGCGCGCCCCGGCGGCCTTCAGGATCGCCTCGAGCTCGGCCGGAGCAGGCGGGGCCCCGGCGACCCGGAAGCCGCGCTCGGTGCGGAAGATCCGGTACGGACGTCGCGCCGGCCGTGGCCGGTACACGAGGTAGTCGACGAGCTGCTCTTCCTGTTCCTCCGCGGCCGCCGGCGCCTCCTCCTCGGGCGCGAGCGCGAACAGCGTGCGCGTCAGGTCGTCGATCCCGGCGCCGGTGGCGGCCGAGACGCGAACGACCCCCACGATCCGCTCGTCCTCGACGCCGAACGGGGGCGGCTCGGGCCGAAGGTCGATCTTGTTGAGGGCGACGATCTGGGGCCGCTCGTCGAGGCCGGCGCCGTAGGCTGCGAGCTCGGCGTCGATCGTCCGCCAGCGCTCGTCTGCGTCGTCACCCGACGAGTCGATCACGTGCACGAGGAGCCGCGCCCGCTCGAGGTGGGCGAGGAACTCATGACCGAGCCCGACGCCCTCGCTCGCGCCCTCGACGAGACCGGGGACGTCCGCGACGACGAGCTGGCGCCCGTCGCGCGCCTCCACCGTGCCGAGGACGGGCGCGAGCGTCGTGAACGGGTAGTCGGCGACCTTCGGCCGCGCGTTCGAGACGCGGGCGAGCAGCGACGACTTGCCGGCGTTCGGGAGCCCGACGAGGGCGGCGTCGGCGAGCAGCTTGAGCCGCAGCTCGATCTCCCGCTCCTCCCCGGGCATGCCGATCTCAGCGAAACGCGGGGTCTGCCGCGTCGGCCCGGCGAAGCGCTTGTTGCCGCGCCCGCCGGTCCCGCCGCGGGCGACGACCACGCGCGCGCCCGGGTGCGCCAGGTCGGCGACGAGCTCGCCGTCGGCGTCGAAGACCTGCGTGCCGACGGGCACCGGCAGGACCGCGTCCTCGCCCCGGGCGCCGTGCGAGAGGCGTCCGCCGCCCGGTGCGCCCTTTCCGGCGCGTAGCTTCTGGTTCGGCCGGAAGCCGGAGAGGTCGCGCCGCCGCGGGTCGGCGACGAGCACGACGTCGCCGCCGTCGCCGCCGTCGCCGCCGTCGGGCCCGCCCTTGGGCACGAACTTCTCGCGGCGGAAGTGGATCGCCCCGTCGCCGCCGCGACCGGCGATCGCAGTCAGCCTGGCTCGGTCGTGGAACATCGCTGCAACGGTACTCGGCCAAGGAACCAAGTAACACCGTGTTACTTGGCAGGGGCGGCGCGCCCCCCCCCCCCACCGGGCCCCGCCCCCCCCGCTCCCCCCCCCCCCACCCCCCCCGCCGG
>JADGHP010000141.1 GCA_019683855.1 Thermoleophilia bacterium | reverse complement strand
ATCCTCAGGGACATACGTCCGAGTCCTTTCGCAGTTACGACGTGTGCTTGGGGGACGGAAGCTCGTCCACGCTCGTGCTCGCCGCAGCCTGGTTCTCCCTGGCGGCTTCTTCCCAGATCTCGTGCCGGTAGATCGCGACGTTCGCGGGGGCGTCGATCCCGATGCGCACCGACGAGCCGGCGATCTCCAGCACGGTGACGGTGATGTCGTCGCCGATCCGGATCCGCTCACCAGACTTGCGCGTGATCACGAGCATGAGGCCTCCTACGCCGTGGCCGCCACCTGGACGCCAGGGCTGTTCGGTCGGACGTCGTCCAGCTCCACCTCAGAGAACAGAGGCTGCCGGACAGCGTAACCGCCGACCTCGTTGATCACCTGCCTGCCGAGGAGACGCTCGGCGTGGATGACGACCGGGCTGGCGAGGTTGACCGTGAAGTCCGCCAGCTCCGGGCAGGCCCGGACGACGCAGAAGATCTCGGCCGAGTGCGGCCCTTGCAGCTCGAGCCGCCGGGCGTCCTCGTCGCCGATCTTCACCTCGTAGTCCGAGAAGAACAACCAGGGGTTGGTCACCGGGACCGCGACCGCCGGCTCGTCCACGGCGTGCAGCCAGTAGAACGGCGAGTCGGGGCTCTGCGCGATGAGGGCGTAGCGGCGGCCCGGGAGACCGATGAGCCCGTCCGGGAAGTCGATGACCGCGTCATCGCGGACCTCGATCGACCCGAAACGGGTGCTATCGACATGCATGGGTGCCTCCTATCCCGTTGCCAGGAAGTCCATGAGAGACGGCTGCAGGAGCTGCGCCCCCGCGCGGAGGGCCGCCTGGTAGACGGCCTGCTCTTGGGAGAGGTCGATCAGGGTCTTCGCCATATCGGCGTCCTCCGTCTGGGAGAGCAGCGACATGCTCACCTCCTCGAGCTGGGACAGCCGGCTCGACGCGCCGTCGAGCCGGTTGCTCCTCGCGCCGACGATCGCCCGCTGGTTGAGCAGCGCGTCGTGCGCGTCGTCGAGCGCCTTGAGGTCCGCGCCCTGGAGGTTCGCCATGTTGCCTGCGTTGAGGTCCGCGACGATGTCGCGGAGGGTCTTCAGCAACCCGGTCGGCTGTCCGGTCGAGGGGTCGACTCCCCCGATCGCGGCCAGCCCCGTGACGTTGACCTGAAGCTTCACGTTCGGGCCGATCTCGCGCTCGACGGCGCCCGAGTTGCCCGCGTAGGTGTCGTTTGCGCCGAGCTGGTACGGGGGGGTGGTGGTCTGCGTGCCGGCGAAGACGTAGCGCCCCGCGTACTGCGTGTTCGCCTCGGTCTTGATCGAGTCGATGATCTGCGTCAGCTCCGCCGCGACGTCCGCGCGGTCGGAGGCGCTGAGCGTGCTGTTGCCGGCCTGCACGACGAGGTCGCGGGCGCGCAGCACGAGCGAGGAGATGTTGCCGAGCGCCGTGTCGGTGACGTTCAGCCACGACTGGGCCTCGCCGACGTTCGTCTCGTACTGTTTGGTCGCGGCGAGCTCGGCGCGCAAGTCGAGGGCGCGCGCGGTGCCGTAGGGGCTGTCGGAGGGCGAGTTGATCTGCTTGCCGCTCGCGAGCACGTTCTGCGTGTGGGCGAGCCGCGCGGCGATCGACTCGATGCTCGCGAGCACGTCGGCCGCGGTCATGCCCTGGGTGACGCGGATGGTCACAGGCCGGCCCTCCCGGTTCGCGTCACGAGCAGCCCGATCATGTCGTCCATCGCGGTGAGCGCCCGGGCGGAGGCCTGGAAGCCGCGCTGGTAGGCGAGGAGGTTCGCCATCTCCTCGTCGAGCGACACGCCCGCGACGGACATGCGCCGGCTCGAGATCGAGCGCAGCAGCGTCTGCGCGGCGTCGCTCGAGCGCTGCGCGCTCTGCGCGTCCGAGCCGATCGTCGTCACGAGCTGCCGGTAGAGCGAGTCGGCGCCGCCGCTCGCCCGCCCGAGGCCGGCGGCCGCGATCGCGTTGCCCCCGTCGCCCGGCGCGCCCGAACTCGAGGCGGCCACGAGCTTCGGGTCGGCCTGCACGGCGGCGGCCACCCGGATGTCGCTCGCGCCGGTGCCCGAGAAGAAGGCGACGCCGGCGTTTCCGTACAGGTCGAAGCCGGCGGCCTGCTGCGCGTTCACGTCCGCGATCAGCTTGGCGGCGACGGCGTCGAGGGAGCCCATGTAGCTCGTCAGCTTCGCGTCGAGGTCGACGAGCCCCTTGAGCTTCCCGGACGTGAGCGCGGCCGGGTCCGGCGGATTCGGCGTCGTGAGCTGCGTCAGCGTCACCGGCGCGTAGGGGCCCGTGTTGTCGACGAGCGTGACGAGGCTCGCGCCGGAGCCGACGGTGATCGTCACGGTGCCGTCGCTGTTGGCCGTGACGGCGGCGTTGACGAGCTGTGACACCTTGTCGACGAGCGCGTCGCGGGCGTCCAGGAGGTCGTTCGGCGTCGTGCCGAGCGCCTCCGTCTTCTTGATCTGCGTGTTCAGGTCGTAGATCTGCTGGGTGTACGAGTTGAGGTCGCCGAGCGTCTGCGTCTCGAGCGCGCCGTTCTGCGACTGGAAGGTGGTGAGCTGCGCGCGCAGCTGCTGGATCCCGTCCGCGAGGGCGGAGCCGGCCTGGACGAGCGCCTGCCGCGCCGCGAGCGACTCGGGGGCGTTGGCGACGTCCTGCCAGGCCGACCAGAACTTCGCAAGCAGCGTGGAGACGCCGCTGTCGGACGGCTCGCCGAGCGTCTGGTCGACCTGCTTCAGCCCCTCGTCGAGGGCCTGGTAGTAGCCGCTGCGCATGCTTTGGGCCCGGTACTGGTTGTCGAGGTACTGGTCGCGGACGCGGCTGATCGCGGCGACGTCGACGCCGCCGCCCAGCTCCCCGCCGATCACCGGCGCGTCGAGTCCGTAGCCGCGGAACGTCACGAACGGCGTCAGCTCGACTCGCTGCCGCGTGTAGCCGTCGGTGTTGGCGTTCGCGATGTTGTGGCCGGTGACGTCGAGCGCCTGCTGCTGGGCGAGGATCCCACGCAACGCGGTCTCGAGGCCGAGGAAGGTGGAGATCGCCATCGTCTACGCCTTGAAGTCGAGCGTCGCCACGTTCACGGGAGCGGGGGTGCCGGCGACGCCGTCGGCCGTGTAGCCGCCCTGCGGGGAGCCCGACAGCGCGCGCAGCAGGTGGTCGACGAACGCCAGCTCCTGCCGGATGAGGATGCGGTTGTGCTGGTGGACCTGCTCGATCTCCCTGGCGAGGCCCTTCAGCTCGGCGCTGCGGGCGAGGACGGGCTCGCGCTCCTCGGGAGGCAGGAGCGGCAGCATGGCCTGCACGTCGACCGCCTCGGGGGCGATCCCGAGCGCGGCGCCGGCGCGCTCGAGCAGCGACTCGCGCTCGAGCTCGATGCGCGCGCGAGCGGCGACCTCGGCCTGGATCTCGCGCACGCGCGCCAGCACCGCCTCGACCTGGTGCGTCCGGATCGCGTCCGTCTGCGCGACGAGCGAGGCGAGCAGGCGCCGCGACGAGTCGAGCTGCTCGTCCAGGTGGGCGAGCAGCTCGCCCGGCCGCAGCCCGTCGCGCTCGAGCAGGGCGAGATCGCTCACGACGACGCCTTCTCCTGCAGGGTGAGGGCCTGGTAGATCTGCGGCGCGAGCCCGAGCCCGCCGCCCGCGGAGACCGCCTGCGCGAGCGCGTCCGGCAGGAGCGCCGCGTAGGGCGAGGCGGCGGCGCCGTCCGGGTCGGAGCCGCCGTCGAGCCCGGCGCTCGCTGCGAGCTGGCTTGCGAGCTGCTGGACGAGCAGGCTCTCGAACCCGAGCGCCGCCGCGTACAGCCGCGCGCCCTCGGCGCCGCCGGCGCGAGCCTCCGGCGGCAGGAGCGCCTGGTCGATCGGGGGGAGGGAGGCCTCGGGCAGCATCAGCGGCGGAGCTGGTTGGCGATCTCGAGCAGTTGATCCTGCGTGGAGACGGCGCGGCTCTCGAGCTGGAAGGCGCGCTGGGCTTCGATCAGGCTCGTGAGGGCGTCGGCGATGTCGACGTTCGAGGCCTCGAGGGCGCGCTGGCGGATCGTGCCCTTGGCGGGAACGGGCCTGCCGCTCGCCGCGGTGACGGCGAAGAGGCCGCCACCGATCGGCTGCAGGTTGTCGGGAGCGGGGACGTCGACGATCTCGATCGTCCCGAGCTTGCGCCCGTCGGGCGTCGTCACGGAGCCGTCGGCCGCGATGACGAGGTCCTGCGGGACGACGCCCCGCGGCAGCGTCAGCGGTGGCGCGAGGTGGTCGCCAGTGCCGGTGACGATCGCGCCCGTGCTGTCGACGTGGAAGGCGCCGTTGCGGGTGAGCGCGAGCGTGCCGTCGGGGCGCCGGACCTGGAAGAAACCGGGCCCCTCGATCGCGAGCGCGAGCGGGTCGTCGGTCGGCTGGATCGTGCCCTGGGCGCTGCTCGCGCCGAGCACCGCAGCCGCCGCGCCCGCGCCGGCGCCGTTCGAGTCGTAGACGAGGTCGCGGAAGGCGACGCGCTGGCTCTTGTAGCCGGGCGTGTTCACGTTGGCGAGGTCGTTCGCCAGCGCATCCAGCCAGGTCTGCTGCGCGGCCATCCCGGC
>JADGHP010000140.1 GCA_019683855.1 Thermoleophilia bacterium | reverse complement strand
TCGCCCCAGGCTCCGTTCCGTCCGCCGTCGGAGCGACCACCGGCGCGGCGTCGTAGCTTTCCGCAGGCGAGGTCAGCGCGCGCGCCGATGTCGCCGTGGTGGGGCGGCGGCTTGACTGGGAACGGATGGCAGCGACCCTGCGCACTCCCTTCACCGAGCTCGCGCCGCCTCTCTCGCCCGAGGAAGCGCTCGTCGAGGCGGACCGCTGCCTCGAGTGCGGCGGGCCGTACGCGGAGGCGCCGTGCGTCGTCGCCTGCCCCGCAGACGTCGACGTCCCCGGCTTCGTCGGCGCGATCGCACGCGGCGAAGCCGAGCGGGCGGCCGAGATCGTCTGGCAGGAGAACCTGCTCGGCGGGTCGTGCGCCCGCGTCTGCCCCGTCGAGGTGCTGTGCGCCGGCGCCTGCGTCCTCCTGCACGAGGGCCGGGATCCGATCGAGATCGGGCGGCTCCAGCGCTACGCGACCGACGCCGGCCTCGCGGCCGGGCTGCCGCTGCGGCCGCCGGCGTCGCGCCGGCGCACCGGACGCGTCGTCGTCCTCGGCGCCGGACCGGCCGGCCTCACCTGCGCCGGCGAGCTGGCGGCGCGCGGGATCGAGGTGACGGTCGTCGACGAGCGCGCCGAGCCCGGCGGCCTCGTCCGGTTCGCGATCGCGCCCTACCGGCAGCAGCGCGAGCCGCTGCCGGCGGAGGCGGCGGCGCTCGAGCGGCTCGGCGTCCGCTTCCGGCTCGGCACCCGGGTCGACTCGCCCCAGGCGCTGCGCGAGCTGCTCGACGGCGCCGACGCGCTCTTCCTCGGCGTGGGCATGGGCGCCGACGCGGACGTCGCCTACCCCGGCGACGAGCTCGACGGCGTCTGGGAGTCGCTGCCGTTCATCGAGACGCTGAAGACGGGCGCGCCGCCCGCGGTCGAGGGCAGGCGCGTCGCCGTCCTCGGCGGCGGCAACACCGCGGTCGACGTCGCGGTCGAGTCGGCCCGGCTCGGCGCGAGCGAGGTGACGATGATCTACCGCCGCACCGAGACGGAGATGCCCGCGTACCCGCACGAGGTCGAGCAGGCCCGCGCCGAGGGCGTCTCGATCCTCTTCCTCGCGAGCCCGGTGCGCTTCGTCGGCGAGCGCGAGGTGCGGGGCGTCGAGTGCGTGCGGATGCGGCTCGCCGAGCCGGACGAGAGCGGCCGCCGGCGCCCCGAGCCGGTGCCCGGCTCGGAGTTCCTGCTCGCGGCTGACGTCGTCGTCAAGGCGATCGGCCGGCGGCCGCGCAGCGAGCTCCTCTCCTGGCTCGAGGGCGTCGAGCTCGCCGGCGGCAAGGTCGTCGTCGACGGCGACTTCCGGACCGGCAACCCGAAGGTGTACGCGGCCGGCGACGCCTGCAACGGCGGCGCGACCGTCGTCGAGGCCGTGCGCGGCGCCAAGGTCGCCGCACGGGCGATCGCGGAGAGGCTGCCGTGAAGGAGATCCGCTGGCACGCGCGCGCCGGCCAAGGCGCCAAGACGGCCTCGCAGCTCTACGCCGCGGCGCTGCTGCAGGCGGGCAAGAGCGTCCAGGCGTTCCCCGAGTACGGCCCCGAGCGGCGCGGCGCGCCGATGCGCGCCTACACGCGGTTCGACGAGCGGCCGATCCGTCGCCACGACGCCGTCGCGATGCCGGACGCGGTCGTCGTGCTCGAGCCGTCGCTGCTCAGGGACGTCGATGTCGAGGACGGCCTGAGAGAGGGCGGTCTCGTGCTCGTCAACGCGGAGGGGAGCGCGAACGGCTACCTCGCTGTCCCGGCCGAGCGGCTGGCGGCCGGGCTCGGCTCGCGCTTCGTCAACCTGGTCATGGTCGGCGCGCTCGCGGCGGCGCTCGGCGAGCCCTCGCTCGAGGAGCTGCAGTCGGCGGCGGCCGCGCTGCTCGGCGCGAAGGTCGACCCGCATGCGCTCGCGGCGGCGCTCGCGGCCGGCTGGGAGCACGTATGGCGGGGCTGAGGCCCTGGGAGGAGCTGCCGATCGGCGGCGCGGTCGAGCCCGACCCGGCGCTCCGGCCCCGCACCGGCGGCTGGCGCACCGGCCTCCGGCCGCAGGTCGACCTCGACGGCTGCGTCAACTGCCTCCTCTGCTGGGTGTACTGCCCCGACTCGGCGATCCGGGTGGTCGACGGCGCCTTCGCCGGCTTCGACCTCGACCTCTGCAAGGGCTGCGAGATCTGCGCGGCGGTCTGCCCGGCCGAGACGATCGCGATGGTGGCTGACGATGGCTAGCGTCCGCACCGCGCGCCTGCTCACGGGCAGCGAGGCCGTCGCGAACGCGATGCGCCAGATCGACCCGGATGTCGTGCCGATCTACCCGATCACGCCGCAGACTCCGATCATCGAGCGCTTCACCAGGTTCGTCGCGGACGGGGAGACGTCGACCGAGATCGTCAACGTCGAGTCGGAGCACTCGGCGATGAGCGCCGCCGTCGGCTCGGCGCTCGCGGGCGCGCGCACGATGACCGCCACCTCGTCGCAGGGGCTCGCGCTGATGGTCGAGGTGATCTACATCGCCGCCGGCATGCGCGCGCCGATCGTGATGGCGGTCGGCAACCGCGCCCTCTCGGCCCCCATCAACATCCACGGCGACCACTCCGACGGCTACCTCGCCCGCGACTCCGGCGCGATCCAGCTCTTCGCCGAGAACGCGCAGGAGGCCTACGACCTGATGGTGATGGCGCCGCGGATTGCGGAGCACCCGGACGTGCTGCTGCCGGTGCTGGTCGGCCAGGACGGCTTCACGATCACGCACTCGGCCGAGCCGGTCGAGCTGCTCCCAGACGAGGCCGTCCGCGCGTTCGTCGGCGAGTACCGGATCCCCGCGCCGCTGCTCGATCTCTCCGCCCCCCGCTCGCAGGGGATGTTCGCGATGCCTGACTACTACTTCGAGCTGCGCCACCAGATCGCCGCCGCGATGGAACGGGCGCGCGAGGTGATCGAGGAGGTCGCCGCCGAGTACGAGGAGCTCTCGGGGCGGCGCCTGTCCGCGCTCGAGGAGTACCGGCTGGAGGACGCCGAGCGCGCGCTCGTCTGCATGGGCTCGACCGCGGGAACGGTCAAGGACGTCGTCGACGAGCTGCGCGCCGAGGGCGAGCGCGTCGGCCTGCTCGAGGTGCGCTCGTTCCGGCCGCTGCCGATCGAGCGGATCCGGGCCGCGTGCTCCGGCTGCTCCGAGGTAGCGGTGCTGGACCGCGCCGACACGCCCGGCGGCGTCGGCGCGCTGCACGCGGAGTGCGCGGCGATCCTCTGCGGTAGCCGGGCGCGCGTGCGGGGGCACGTCTACGGGCTCGGCGGTCGCGATCTCTCTCCGGCGGAGATCCGCGCGGTCTTCGCCGGAGCCGCACCCCGCTACGTCGGCCTCAGGAGCGCGTCGTGAGCAGGCTGAAGACGCTCGTCGCGAACGAGCGAGGAACGCCGCCGCTCGCGGGCGGCCACGCGCTCTGCCAGGGCTGCGGCATCCCCGTCGTCGTCCGCACCGTGCTCGACTCGATCGCGACGCCGAAGGTCGTCGTCGGCGCCACCGGCTGCCTCGAGGTGGCGACGACGCGCTTCCCGGGCACCGCCTGGAACGTCCCCTGGATGCACGTCGCCTTCGAGAACGCGGCCGCGGTCGCGAGCGGGATCGAGGCGGCCTACCGCGCGCTCGCGCGCCGCGGCGCCCTCCCGCAGGACGACCCGATCACGTTCGTCGTCTTCGCCGGCGACGGCGGCACCTACGACATCGGCCTGCAGGCGCTCTCGGGCGCGCTCGAGCGCGGCCACCGCTTCCTCTTCGTCTGCTACGACAACCAGGCCTACATGAACACCGGCATCCAGCGCTCCGGCGCGACCCCGCTCGGCGCCTCGACGACCACCACGCCGGCGGGGCTCGAGAGCCTCGGCAAGATGCAGAGGCGCAAGGACATGACCGCGATCGCGGCGGCCCACCGCATCCCCTTCGTCGGCCAGGCCGCCGCCTCGCACTGGTACGACCTCTCGCGCAAGGTCGAGCAGGCGGTCGCCGCCGGCGGGCCGGCGTTCCTGAACGTCCTCTCCGACTGCCCGCTCGGGTGGGGGCACGAGCCGAAGCTCTTCAAGAGCGTGCTCGACCTCGCCGTCGAGACGCGGTTGTGGCCGCTCTACGAGGTCGTCGACGGCTCCTACCGGATCACCTACCTCCCGAAGCGCCGCGTCCCCGTGACGGAATGGCTCGCGCTCCAGGCTCGCTTCACCCACCTGCAGCGGCCGGACGCGGAGAAGATCGTCGCCGAGATCCAGCGCCGTGTCGACGAGGACTGGGATCGCCTGCTGCGCCGGGCTTCGTCGGACGCGGCGGCAACCGAGGTCTCGTAGACACGCTCGAGACGGAGACGACGGCGGAGGGCAGCGGCCTCGCCCCCCACCCTGCGCCGCCGTACCGGCTGCGGCCGTAGCCGGGGAGAGAGCGCGCTCGCGAGAGCGAACGGCCTCGCCGCGGCCCGCAGAGCAGGCTCGCTCAGGAGACCTTCAGCTTGGCGACCATGCCGAGCTGCCGGTGGCCCGGGACGGTGCACCAGAGCGTGTACGCGCCCTTGGCGAGCGCGACCGTCA
>JADGHP010000139.1 GCA_019683855.1 Thermoleophilia bacterium | reverse complement strand
TGGTTCCACTGCTTCTTCGCGTGCTTGATGTAGCCGTCGGCGAGCTGCTTCGAGGTGAGGCCGGTGAGCGAGGAGCGGTACGGGAAGGTCGGATGCCAGTAGCAGGCGCTCGCGAGGTTGTTGCCGATCGCGCCGAGCGAGGTCACCTGCGACGGGAAGAGGCCCGTCTTCGCGATCTGCGCGATCTTCACGATCTTCGTGTAGCCCTGCTGGGCCGCCTGCCGCCAGAAAGTGGCGAAGTCAGGCGGGATCGGGAAAGTGTTGAAGATCTGGCAGTTCTCCGCTTTGAACTTCGCGATCTGGGCGGAGTAGTCGTTGGTGCCGTCCTGGTAGGCGCCGGGGTCGACGATCGTGTAGCCGGCCTTCTCCAGCAGCGGCCCGAGCGCCTCGCGGATCGCGTTCCCGTCGGCGTCGTTCGGCCACATGACGCCCACCTTCTTGTTCGTCTTCACCTGGGGCCACAGATGCGTGTATGCGTGTGCGAAATTCGCGGTCCCGAAGCAGAAGTGGATGCCGTACCGGAACGGCGACTTGGTTGGGTCCTTCGCGCCGCGCCCGAAATACCAGGCCTCCCACGGGACGACGGTCGTGATGTAGGGGACGCCAGCCGCCTCGCACGCGTCTGCGACGGGGTTGACCACCTCCGGCGTTGAGGTGGCGAGCATCAGGTCGACCTTGGTGCCGTGGATGAGGTCGCCGGCGACCTTCGCCGCCTGCGCCGGAGCCGACTGGCTGTCCTTGTTCACGATCTTGACGGCGTAATGCTTGCCGCCGACGGTGAGACCCGTGGCGAACGCCTTGCGCGCGAGACCGAGCACGTACGGGTCCGGCTCGCCGAAACCCGCGGCTGGGCCCGTGAGCGGGCTGACGAAGCCGATCGTGATCGTGCTCGCCGCGTCGTAGGCTTCGGCGTCCTTCGGGCGTGCCCAGATCGGTTGCGCCGCTACACCCGAGAGAGCCAGCCCGCCGACGCCGACGCCCGCGCGCCTCAGCAGGTCGCGGCGGGAGAGTGCGCGCGTTCCAGACTCGTCTGACATCCGATCCTCCTCGAAAGCTCGACCTCGTCCGGTGAAGCGGAGGGGACGATACGACCATCGCGTTCCCGCTGTCAAGAACAGTGTTCCGACTATTCGAACTGAAGAGCGGAGACGTCGGGCAGCACGGCATGCGGCCGTCGCGACAGCGGCTCCCGTTCCACGTGTCCTACGGTCGAGATCCCCGTGAGCACGAGCGCAGCGCGAGCTCCGACTCGCCGGGCCATCGCGATCTCGAGCCCGAGGTCGTCGCCGACGACGAGTGTCCGCGCCGGGGGAGCGCCGAGCGTGCGACACATCTCTCGCAGCGCCGTCGGCGCCGGCTTCCCCAACGCGACGGGTCGTTTGCCGGTGGTCTGCCGGATCCCGGCGGCGACCGCGCCCGACCAGCCCGGCGCGGGACCGCCGGCAACGGAGAACACGGGCGCAATCGAGGTGGCGTACAGCGGCGCGCCCGCCCACACCGACTCGCACGCGGCACGCAGCGCCGCGTAGGTGAGCGTGTCGTCCCAGCCCACGAGGACGACATCGGCGCGCTCGGGCGCGGTCGACTCGATCGTGCGCAGCCCGTGGTCGCGCAGCGGCGCGACCACGCCGGGTCCGCCGAGAACGAGCACGGAGGCGTCGGGATGGCGGCGGCGGAGGTAACGGGCGGCGACGACGGCGGGGTTCATGAACTCCTCGTCCGCGAGCTCGAACCCGAGCGCTCGGAGGTCGGCCGCGTAGTCCGCCGGCGGCTTGCCCGTCCCGTTGGTGAAGAAGAGAACGCGGCGTCCGCTCGCACGTGCACGCGCCACTGCGTCGGTCGCGCCCGGAATCGGATGGGCGCCACGCACGCCGCTCGGGTCGCCGGCGTGGAGCAGCGTCCCGTCGATGTCGAAGACGACGGCGTCGATCCCCTCGAGCAGCTTCACGCGGCGCGCCTCCGCGCGCGCAACCGCACGCCTGGCGCGTCCACCTCGACCCCGCTCGGCGCTCGGCGCACGATACCCTCGACGAGCTCGACGAGCGCGTGGCGGCCCGGCTGGGCGGAGAGCCGCCTCCGAGCCGCGAGCATCGCGTCCACCTGCTCGGCGGGCAGGGTCATGCGGAGCAGGAGCAACTCGTCGGAGATCCGATCGCCGTAGCGCGCCCGAGCCTCGGCTAAGTCGAGACGATGCTCGACACGGCGGAGCTTCTCCGCCTTCGGCGAGGCGAGCACCTTCGCCGCGACCTCCGGGTCGATCTCCCCCGGCGGCGGGCCGTACTGGCCGAGCACGTACTTGACGACCTCGTCCGGAACCTGCGAGTAGCGACGGCCCGTGGTGACGTTGAGGAAGGCCTGAACGCCGACGAACTGCGACAACGGCGTGACCATGACCGGCCAGCCCAGCTCCTCGCGCACGCGCGGCAGCTCGGCAAGCACGTCGTCCCAGCGGTTGGCCATGCCGACCTCGGCAAGCTGCCGACGCAGCGTCGAGGTCATGCCGCCGGGAAGCTGGTGGCGGTAGACGGCGGCGTCGTATTCGAGCGGAGTTCCGAGCGGGCGTCCGAGCCGCACCGCCAGCTCCGTGAAGTACGCGGACGTCTCGGCGAGAGCCTCGTCGTCTACATCGACCTCGAAGCCCTCGCCGCGGAGGTTCGCCAGCGTCGACTCCGCTGACGGCTGCGAGGTGCCGTTGGCGAGCGGCCGTACGGCCGTGCAGAGGAACGACGCACCGAGCCGTGCGGCCTCGAGGTACGTGAGCGGCGCCGTCGTGGCGGTGCAGTGCGAGTGCACCTCGAGCGGCAGGCCCGGCGCAGCGCGCCGCAACGCCGGCACGAGCGTCCGCGCCCGCTCGGGCGTCAGCAGTCCACCGGGATCCTTGAGATTGAGGACGTCCACGTCGGGACTCGCCGCGATCGCCGCGGCGCGGACGGCGTAGTAGTCGTCCGTGTGAACCGGGCTGACGCTGTAGACGAGCCCGACGAGCACCTCGGCGGCACCCTCTTCCTTCGCGATGCGCGCGATCGCGAGGGCGGTTTCGACGTCGTTCATCGACTCGGCGACCCAGATTCGGTCGACGCCGTTGCGGATCACACAGCGGAGCGCGAGCCGCATCACGTCGAGCGGCGCGCGCTCCCAGGCCATGAAGCGCATCCCAGGCGTGATGAACCCGAGCCGCGCCTCCGGCATGAGCTCGCGCACGACGCGGATCCGCTCCCAGGGGTCCTCCCGATGCCAGCGGACGCTCATCGCCATGTGCGTGCTGCTCGTGAAGTCGATCGCGCGGTAGCCCACGCGGGCGATCACCGGGGCGATCGCCGCGATCATCGGCGTCGTCAACGCATTCGCGCTCCAGAGGCTCTGATGACCGTCCCGGACGGTGGTGTCGACGAGGCCGATCCGGCTCATGCGGGGCGGATCCGGAAGAGCGGGTCGCCGTACTCGACGGGCGAGGCGTTCTCGCGGCAGATCTCGACGACGACCCCACGCACGCCGGCCACCACCGAGTTCATGAGCTTCATCACCTCGAGGATGCAGACCTGCGTCTCCTCCTCAACCTCGCTCCCCACCTCGACGAACGGTGGCGCCCCGGGCGTGGGCGAGCGGTAGAAGGTACCCACCATCGGCGCCGTCACCTCGACCAGCCCGTCCGCGTCTCCGGCCCCGGGCATCTCGCCGGCGCCCTCCCGCCCCTCACCGGAGTCGGGCGAGGAACAGCCGCTCTCGTTTTCCCCGGCATTGGGTTCGGCGGGGGTTGCGCTGCGACGGAAGCGGATGCTGAACCGGGGCGTCTCGAGCTCGAACTCGTCGAACTCCGACTCGTCGACGAGCCGGAGGATCTCCTTCACGTCCTCGGGAGTCAGCTCGGGCCCGTCGCCCACCGCACTCACGATCTGAGCAGGGTCCCGCCGAGATACAGCGCCGCCACTCGGTCGGCCGCGCTCCCGGCCTGCACCACCGCCCGCTTCGGCGTGAACACAGTCTCCGGCCGCGCCTGGAGCAGAAACACCTCGTCGAGGGCGCGGTCGATCGCCCATTCGACGTCCATCGGGCGGCCGTAGTGGCGCTCGACGCTGCGCCCGAGCTCAGCGAGTCGCGCCACCTCAGCCGGCTCGAGGCACGGCCGGGCACGCAGCTCGACAGGCACCTCCCGCACGACGGTGCCGCCGCCCACGGAATCGGGGACGCACTCGACTTCCTTCGTCCCGATCCGCGTTCGCAGCAACTCTCGCGTGACCTTCGAGTAGAGGTAGGAGTCGGGGGTCACCTCCCCGCCGACGACGGTGACGCCGAGCCCGTAGCTCGCGTCGATCGCGACGGTAGACGGGTCGCCGGAAACAGGGTTGAGCGTGAACATCACTCCGGCGACTCGCGCGTCGACCATGTACTGCACGGCGACGGCCATCCCCCCCGCAGCGCCGTGGTCGGCCCGATAGGCGAGCGCCTCGGCGTTGAAGTAGCTTGCCCAGCAGCGGCGTACCCCGTCGAGCGCCTCGTCGGGCCCGCGCAGCCAGAGGAAGGTGCTCTGCATGCCGGCGAAGCTCGCGTCCGCGGCGTCTTCGGCGACCGCGCTCGAGCGCAC
>JADGHP010000138.1 GCA_019683855.1 Thermoleophilia bacterium | reverse complement strand
GCGCGCGCCAGCAGCAGCCCCACGAGCACGGCGACCGAGCCGGCGAGGTCGCTCGCGAAGTGGAGCGCGTTCGAGGAGAGCGCCGCGCTGCCATGGCGACGGGCGGCGCGGGCGGACGCCGCCGTCCTGCCGAGGTCGACGGCGATCACCACCCCGACCACGGCGAGCGCGTACCACTCCGCGCGCACCGTGGCGTGCCCGCTCTCCACGAGCCGCGTCGCGGCCCGCCAGACGATGGCGAGGCTCGCGAGCACGAGGAACGTCGCCTCGGCGAGCGCGGCCAGGTGCTCCGCCTTGCCGTGCCCGTACTGGTGGCCCGGATCCGCGGGCCGGCCGGCGACCCCGACGGCGAAGAAGGTGAGCAGCGCGGCGACGAGATCGGTGCCGGAGTGCACGGCCTCCGAGACGAGGCCGAGGCTGCCCGTGGCGAGCCCGGTCGCGAGCTTGAGCGCGATCAGCGCGCCCGCGGCCAGCACCGACCAAAGGGCGGTTCTCCGCTGCGGGCTCACGCGGGAAGGGTACGCAGCCGGTCAGCCGCGGATCGAGGGCACCGGCTCCGGCGGCCAGACGACGACGTCCTGGCGCTCCGACGCGTGGCAGAGCGGCT
Organism: Thermoleophilia bacterium; assembly: GCA_019683855.1. Classification (GTDB taxonomy): domain Bacteria; phylum Actinomycetota; class Thermoleophilia; order Gaiellales; family Gaiellaceae; genus Palsa-739. The sequence goes on along the minus strand of JADGHP010000138.1, from coordinate 4,035 downwards.
CGCCGCGCAGCTCGAGCGGCGCGATCGAGGTCAGCTCGATCTCGGCCTCCGTGGGCTGGAGCGGCCAGGGGGCGTGGTGGATCTCCGCCCGGTAGAGCTTCCCGGCGTCGCTGGCCGCGTACACGCAGTAGCGCTCGGCGAGGAACGACTCGAGCGAGCCCGGTCGCGCCTGGAAGGCCTCGCCGGCGACGCGGTAGCGGCCGCTGAAGACCCTGCCGCGCTCGCCGCTGCGCGCGCACTCCACGTCGCGCCACTCGCCCGCGCGGTCGAGCGTCATCCGCGCCTGGAAGCACGGCAGCCGGTAGCCGCGCCGGCCCGCCCGCACGGCGAAGCCGCTCGACGCGTCGACGCTGAGCAGCCAGATGCCTGGCTTGCCGTCGGCGGCGCGAACGTAGGTGCGGACGTCCAGCTCGAGGAACGACGACAACCCCGGCACCGGCAGCATCCCGCGCGCCCGCAGCGCGGTGACCCGCGACGCGACGATCCCGAGCCAGGCGCTGCCGTCGTGCGTCTCCACCTCGAGCGCGTCCGGGACGTGGCGGCGGATCTCCTCGGCGGGCACGCGCCAGTGCGCGAAGAGGACGTCCTCCCGCGTCTCCGCCATCACCCAGCGGCCCGCGGGCAGCGGCCAGGGGCGGTGCTCGACGCGCTCGAGCGACCGCCCCTGGCGGGCGACGCTGTCGAGCTGGAAGATCATCCCCCGTCGTGGCACCGGCGCGACCCCCTCGGCCCTGCCGACGGCGCTACAGGTTCCCGCGCAGCGCCTGCTCGCGCTCGATCGCCTCGAACAGCGCCTTGAAGTTCCCGTCCCCGAAGCCGCGCGCGCCGTGGCGCTCGATCACCTCGAAGAACATCGTGGGCCGGTCCTGCGCCGTCTTCGTGAAGATCTGCAGCAGGTAGCCGTCGTCGTCGCGGTCGGCGAGGATGCGGTGGCGGCGCAGGTCGGCGTAGTCCTCCTCGATCTCGCCGACGCGCGCCGCCACGTCGTCGTAGTAGGCGTCCGGCGTGTCGAGGAAGACCATCCCGCGCTCCTTCATCGCCTCGACCGTGGCGACGATGTTCGAGGTGGCGAGCGCGATGTGCTGGGCGCCGGCGCCGTTGTAGTACTCGATGTACTCCTCGATCTGGCTGCGGCGCCTGCCCTCGGCGGGCTCGTTGATCGGGAACTTGATCTTCCCCTCGCCGTCCGCCATCACCTTCGACATGAGCGCCGAGTACTCGGTCGAGATGTCCTTGTCGGAGAAGTGGATCATCTCCGTCATCCCGAACACCCGCTCGTAGAACTCGACCCACTCGTTCATCCGCCCGAGCTCGACGTTGCCGACGATGTGGTCGATGTTCGTCAGGCCGACGCCCGAGCCCGCGTGCCCGTTCGCCGAGACGGAGACGTAGCCCGGCTTGAACGGGCCGCCGTAGCCGGCACGGTCGACGAAGGTGTGGATCGTCTCCCCGTAGGTGGCGATCGCCGACAGCTCGATCGTGCCGTGCTCGTCCTCGAGCCGCACCGGCTCGAGCACGCCGCGCGCGCCGCGCTGCACCGCCTGCCGGTACGCCTCGGTCGCGTCGGGCACGGCGAGGGCGATGTCCTTGACGCCGTCCCCGTGGCGGGCGTGGTGGCGCGTGATCTCGTGATCCTCCCGCAGGGCGGTGGTGAGGACGAAGCGGATGTCGCCCTGCTCGAGCACGTAGGAGGCGCGGTCGCGGACGCCGGTCTCGGGCCCCGCGTAGGCGGTGCGCGTGAAGCCCATCGCGTGCTCGTAGAAGTAGACAGCCTGCTTCGCATTGCCGACCCAGAGCTCGACGTAGTCCCAGCCCAGCAGCGGCATGAAGTCTGCTGCCATGGTGCGATTATGCACCCGGCGGACGCGAGTTGCGCCTCGCCCGCCGGGACGGCACGCCGCCTCACTCGGGCGGCACGCGCGCCGGGGTGCGCCGCCAGAGCCGCTCGTAGGCGATGCCCGCGAAGATCAGGACGCCGCCGACGAGCTCGAGCGAGTGCAGCGTCTCGGAGAGCAGGACGAGCGCGAAGAACACGGCGAAGAACGGCTGCAGGTTCGAGAAGAGCGAGGCGCGCGCCGGGCCGACGCGGTCGATCGCCGTGAACCACAGGATGTTGGTGAGGAAGAGCGGCCCGACGACCGCGTAGGCGAAGCCGAGCCACACCGTCCAGCCGAACGAGAACCCCTGGTCGCGCACCTGGCCGACGCTGAGGAGCGCGAGCGGCACCCACCCGATCGCGAGCACGAGCGCGCTGATCCGGAAGGGCGAGTAGCGGCGCAAGAGCGGCGCGATCGAGACCGTGTACCCCGCCCAGGTGAGGGCGGCGCAGAGGGCGATCAGGTCGCCGCCGAGCGAGCCCGAGAAGCCGCTCCCCGATCCGGCGGCGACGAGTCCCACGCCGGCGAACGTGATCAGCGCGGCCATCCAGAACGCGCCGGCGAGCCGCTCGAGCCGGAGCACGACGGTGATCAGCCCGATGAAGACGGGCGTGCTGCCCAGCATCAGCGCGACGGTCGAAGCGCTGGCGAGCTCGACGCCGTACACGAAGCAGACCTGGTTGAGGAAGAGCGCGAGCGCGGCGAGGAGCACGAGCGGCAGGTCGGCGCGCGCGACCCGGAACGAGCGCTCGCGCCGGTAGGTGAAGGCCCAGAAGAGCGCGATCGCGGCGGCGTAGCGGATCGTCCCGTAGGCGAGCGGCGACCAGCCGTGCAGGAACATGTACTTGGTGACGGTGATGTTGAGCGCCCACAAGAGCACCGTCCCGAGCAGCATCGCGTCAACGGGAGAGGCTCGGCGCACCCTCCGGAACCTACCTTCGTTAGGGTTTCCGCGATGCCGGAGCCGACCTTCGCCGACGTCGACGCCCTCGTCGGGCCCGCGACGCCGCACTTCGCGTACCAGCTGCGCGCGCGCGTCCGCGAGCTCGTGCGCGACCTCCCGGAGGAGCACCCGGTGCGCCGCTATGCGGAGGAGAAGATGGAGCTGCTCGACCGGCTCGGCCACGCCTCCTCGAAGGCGGAGCACGGCCCGCGCGAGCCGCGCACCCGGCCGGGCTGGAGCGAGCTGCCGAGCTCGGCGCCCGCGGACCGCCCGCTGCCCCACCGGCGATGAGCCTCAACGGATCCTCGGTGCTCGTCACCGGGGGGACGCGCGGCATCGGCCGAGCGATCGCGCTCCGGCTGGTCGCCGACGGCGCCTCGCGCGCGGTGCTCGGCTACATGCGGAACGACCGCGCGGCGGAGGAGGCGGCCGAGGCGGTGCGGGCGGCAGGCGCGGAGCCGGTGCTCGTCCGCGGGAACGTCGCCTCGGAGCGCGTCGTGGCCGAGCTAGCGGCGGCCGGCCCGTACCGCGTGGTCGTCCACAACGCGGCCACCGGCGTGATCCGTCCCGCGCTCGAGACCGAGGACCGCCACTGGGACTGGACGCTGAACGCGAACGCCCGCGCGCTGCTCGCGCTCGCCCGCGCCACCGCCCCCGCGATGGAGCCGGGCGCCTCGATCGTCGCCGTCTCCAGCCTCGGCTCGCAACGCGTGCTCGCCAACTACGTCCTCGTCGGCGCCTCGAAGGCGGCGCTCGAGTCGGTCGTCCGCTACCTCGCCGTCGAGCTCGCGCCCCGCGGGATCCGCGTCAACGCCGTCTCGGGCGGCGTCGTCGAGACCGGCGCGCTCGAGCACTTCCCCAACCGAGACGAGATGCTGCGCTCCGTCGAGCGGACGCCGGCCGGCCGGCTCGTGGAGCCCGAGGACATCGCCGCCGCGGTCTCCTTCCTCTGCTCGCCCGATGCGGAGATGATTCGCGGGCAGACGCTCGTCGTCGACGGCGGGTTCTCGTTGCCCGCCTAGGAGCCGTGGAGCCCACCGACTACAACCGCCGCGCCTGGGACGCCGTCCACCGTCCCCGACCGGAGCCCGTCGAGCTGCCGCCGATCGTCCGGCGGACGCTCGGCGACCTCACCGGCCGACGCGTCCTCCACCTGCAGTGCGCGGGAGGCGAGGCGACGGCGGCGCTGGCGGAGCTGGGCGCGGTGGTGACCGG
>JADGHP010000137.1 GCA_019683855.1 Thermoleophilia bacterium | reverse complement strand
CGCGCCGCCTCGAGGACGCGCACGGTGCCGAGGACGTTCACCTCGGCGTCGAAGGCGGGCCGCTCGACCGAGACGCGCACGTCGGCCTGGGCGGCGAGGTGGAGCACAGCCTCCGGCCGCACCGCGTCGAAGACGGCGTCGGGGTCGCGGATGTCGGCGACGTGCAGCACGGCGCCGGCGGGAACGTTCTCGCGCTTCCCCTTCGAGAGGTCATCGAGCACGTGCACCTCGTCCCCGCGCGCGAGCAGCGCCTCGACGACGTGCGAGCCGATGAAGCCCGCGCCTCCGGTCACGATCGCGCGCATCCGCGGGGAAATCTATGGCTACGAGCGGGCGGCGCGCCGCAGGGGAGGACCCCTCGGGTCTCCGGCGCGAGGTCGGATACCGGCGTCGTCGGTCGTCTGCGTACGATCCCGGCATGCGTCCCGAGGGCCGCATCCGCTGATGTTCGTGACGTTCGAGGGGCCGGACGGCTCGGGGAAGTCGACGCAGGCGGAGCTCTTGCGAGCCGCGCTCGCCGCCGAGGGTCGCGAGGTGGTGCTCACGCGCGAGCCGGGCGGCACCGCGCTGGGCGAGCGGATCCGGGAGCTCCTGCTCGAGGGCGACCCGATGAGCCCGTGGGCGGAGGCGGCGCTCTTTGCGGCCTCGCGCGCCCAGCACGTCGAGCAGGTGATCCTGCCCGCGCTCGAGCGCGGCGCCGACGTGATCTGCGACCGCTACCTCGACTCCTCGCTCGCCTACCAGGGCATCGCGCGCGGGCTCGGCGTCGAGGCGGTGCTCGAGCTCAACCTGCGTGCGACGCACGGCCTGCTGCCCGACGCGACCGTCCTCCTGCTCGTCGACCCGGCGGTCGCGGCGGCCCGCTCAGGCGCGACCGACCGGCTGGAGCGGGAGGGCGACGGCTTCCGGTCGCGCGTCGACGCCGCCTACCGCGAGCTGGCGACGCGGTTCCCGGAGCGGATCCTCGTGGTCGAGGCCGACCGTCCCCCCGACGAGCTCGCGCGGGAGATCCGTGAGCGTCTTCGAGAGCGTTCCTGAGCAACCCGAGGCGAAGCGTCTCCTCGCCGCGGCGCTCGCGGAGGGCCCGGCGCACGCCTACCTGCTGCACGGCCCCGCCGGGGTCGGCAAGCGGGCGCTGGCGCGCCTGTTCGCGGCCGAGCTGCTGCGCGACGGCGATCGGGTCGAGCGCGGCACGCACCCCGACCTGTACGTGCTCGAGCCGCTCGGCGACCAGATCCGCATCGACGACATCCGCGAGCTGCGCCGCGACCTGCACATGCAACCCTTCGAGGCGGAGCGGCGCGTCTACCTCGTCCTCGGCGCCGACACGATGAACGAGGACGCGGCGGACGCGCTGCTCAAGGATCTCGAGGAGCCGCCGCCGTACGCGGTGATCGTGCTCGTCGCCGAGGATCTCGGGCCGCTGCCCGAGACGATCCGCTCGCGCTGCCAGCTCGTCCCCTGCCGGCGGCTGTCGGAGCGGGCGGTGCGCGAGGCGATCCGCGAGCGGGCGCCCGAGCTCCCCGAGGAGGAGGTGACGACGCTCGCGCGCGTCGCCGGCGGCAGGCTCGACCGGGCGGAGCGGCTCCTCGACCCCGCTTCCGCGCGGCGCCGGCAGGCGCTGCTCTCGGTCGCGCGCGCCGTCTACCTCGACCCCGAGTTCGAGCCGGCGGACGGCGCGGAGGCGATCCTCGCCGGCATCGCCGAGCGCGGCGCGGAAGCCAAGGAGACGGCCGAGGCGCGCGTGGCCGCGCTCGAGCTCGGCGGCCGCGAGGCCGAGCAGATGCTCCGGCGCGCGCAGCGCGGCGCCGAGCGGGACGAGCTGCTCGCGGCGCTCGAGGAGCTCGAGTGGTGGTACCGCGACCTCGTCGTGGTCGCGGTGGGCGCGGAGACGGCCGTCGTCCACGTCGACCGGCTCCAGGAGCTGCGCGCGGACGCGACGCCGGAGCGGTTGCACGCCGCCGAGCGCGCGTGCGAGCTCGTTCGCGCCGCCTGGCGCGAGGCGGAGGAGCTCCAGCTGTCGGCGCCGCTCGCGCTCGAGGCGCTGCTCGTGCGGCTTCGGCGCGAGCTCGGCGGCGCCCGCTCGCTCGCCTGAGGGCGCATCTTGCGCGCCTGCCCGGCCGTCCGCGGGAGGCGAAGCAGGTGGCGGGCGATCTCCGGTGATGGGCTTGCCGAGCCGGCGCGCATGCGCAACAGTACGGCGGGCCGGTTCGGGCGGGATCGGCGTCCGCGTCGTCGGGGGGAGACGAATGTCCGCGATTCCGTCCATACGCCACGGGTCCCGGGTCGAGCGAGGACCCGCGCGCGAGGCGGAGGCGGCACGCGCGCTCTACGAGCGTTACGCGAGCCAGGTCTTCCGCTACTGCCTCCGCCAGCTCGGCGGGCGCGAGGAGGCCGAAGATGCGGTCCAGAGCACGTTCCTCAACGTGTTCCGGGGCTTGAAGCGCGGCGTGGTGCCCGAGTCCGAGTCGGCGTGGCTGTTCACGATCGCCCGGAACGTGTGCCTCTCGCGGCGCCGCTCGTCGTGGCGGCGGGGCCGGATCGAGTCGCCCGCCGACTTCGACGTCGTCGAGGAGACCACCCCGGCGCCGGCCCGAGGCGAGGACGAGCTGATCGGCCTGCAGGACGCGCTGGAGCGGATGCCGGAGACGCAGCGGCGCGCGATCCTGCTGCGCGAGTGGCGGGGGCTCTCCTACCGGGAGATCGCGGAGGAGCTCGAGCTGTCCCAGGCGGCCGTGGAGACGCTCGTCTTCCGCGCCCGCCGCACCCTCGCCCACGGGCTCGAGCAGCCGCAGCAGCCGCCGCGGCGGCGCGTCAGCCGCGCCGCCGACCTCGGCAACGTCGTGGCGGCGATCGAGTCGCTGCTGGTCGGCGGCGGCGCGACGGCGAAGGTGGCCGCCACCGTTGCGGTCGTGAGCGCGACGACGGTCGTCGCGGCGCCGCCCGTGGAGCGGCACCTGCACCGACACCACGGCCGCCCCGCCGGCTCGCCTCAGCCGCGCTGGTCGACGACGGCGCCGACCGACGGCGCGCCGGCCGCGTCCTCCACCCCGCAGGCGACGACGGCGGCGCGGGAGCCGACGCGCCGGGTCCAGCGGTCGGCCGCAGACGGAGCGGCGGAGACGCGCGGCGCGCCGGCGCCGAGCGCCGCGCTCGGCGAGCCGCTCGTCGCGGGCGGCGAGGCCGTCGCCGACCCGGCCGCGGCCGCGACCGCGTCTGCGGCAAGCTCGCCGCCCGCGACCTCGTCCGCGCCGACGCCGCCTGCGACCGCTCCCGAGCCCGCCGTCCCCGCTCGGCCCGCCGCCGCTGCCCCGGAGAGCGGGGAGCACCCGGAGCCGTCGCCGCAGCAGTTCTCCGGTGCCGCCGCGGTCGCGCCGACGGTCGACTCCTCCGCCCCCGGGCGCAAGGGGCGCGACGCAGGAGGCGACGCGGGCCAGGAGCGCTCGTGGGGCCGAGACGCCTCGCCGCCGGTCGGTCTTCCGAGGGAGCTGCGGCACGCCGCCCGCGAGCGCGACGCCGGTCACGCGGAGCGTGGCGGCACGTCCGGCGTGCCGGCGTCGTCGCAGACCCTGTCGGTGCAGACCCCGTCGACGCCGACGCAAGCCTCGCCGCCCCCGGCGCCGCCCTCGTCGACCCCGAGCCCGCCCGCGGGCGCGAGCGGCGGCCAACCCCAGGGAGCGGGCGGCGACCACGGTCGCTGGGACGACCACGGCTCTCGGCCCGGCGGGCACGACTGGAAGCGCGGCGGCGGCCGCTAGCGCGGCGTCTCCCACCGTTCGACCGGAAGCGAGCGTCCCGTGACGCCGCGCGAGCTCGTAGGCTGCCCGCGTGCGGGTCGGCCTCGTGTGTCCCTACTCCTGGAGCGTGCCGGGCGGCGTGCAGAGCCACGTCGCCGGGCTGGCGGCCGCGCTGCGCGCGGCGGGCGTCGACGCCGAGATTCTCGCGCCGGCGGACGGGCCGGCCGACGGGATCGTGCCGCTCGGACGCACCGTGCCGATCCCGAGCAACGGCTCGATCCAGCGCGTCGCGCTCTCGCCGGCGGCGATCGTCCGCACCGCGCGCGCCGTGCGCTCCGGCCGCTACGACCTCGTCCACCTGCACGAGCCGATGCTCCCCGCCACGTGCCTGACGGCGCTCGCCGCCGCGCGCGTCCCGCTCGTCGCGACCTTCCACATGTACCGGCGCGCCCTGCTCTGGTACGCGATCTTCGCGCCCGTCGTCCGCCCGGCCGCCCGCCGCCTCGACGCGTGCGTGGCCGTCTCCCCCGCCGCGGCCGAGTACGCGCGCCGAGGCACCGGTCGCGAGATCGAGGTGATCCCGAACGGGATCGACCACGGGGCGCTCGCGGCGCTGCCCGCGGCGCGGCGCGGCAACCGGATCCTCTTCATCGGCCGGGACGAGCCGCGCAAAGGCCTGCCCGTGCTGCTGGACGCGTTCACGCGCCTGCCGGGCGAGCCGGAGCTCGTGCTCGTCGGCCCGACGGCCGCGCGAGGAGAGCGGGTGCGCGCGCTCGGCCGCGTGAGCGACGAGGAGCTGCGCCGTCAGCTCGCGAGCGCGGACGTGCTCGCCGCGCCGTCGCTCGGCGGCGAGAGCTTCGGGATCGTGCTCCTCGAGGCGATGGCGGCCGGCATCCCGGTGGTCGCGAGCGCCATCGACGGCTACCGCGCCGTGCT
>JADGHP010000136.1 GCA_019683855.1 Thermoleophilia bacterium | reverse complement strand
GGAGGCCGAGCAGCTCCGCCGCCGCGGCGACGAGCCCTGCCCCCGCCGGCGGCGTCACGACCGCGATCCGCTCCACCCCCGCGACCTGCGCCGGCACCGCGCACATGACGAGGGTCGAGACGAGCCCGCGCGGGACGTAGATCCCGACCGAGGCGAGCGGCACCCAGCGCCGCTCGAGCTCGACCCCCGGCTCGATCTCCCGGCGCAGGTCGCGTGGCCGTTGCGCCTCGTGCCAGCGGCGGACGCGGTCGGCGAGGTCGAGGAGCGCCTGCTCGGGCAGGCCCGGCTCCGGCTCGGCGCGCGCGGGCTCGACCCCGTCGAGGCGCAGCGACCACTCGCGCAGCGCCTCGTCGCCGCGGGCGCGGACGTCCGCGACGATCTCGGCGACAGCGGTCATCGCGTGACGCTCCCGCGACGGTCTCGTATCGGTGTCTGACACCGGGACAGGTCCGATGCGGCCACGGTCACGCGAGCAGCCTCTCGACCGGGACGAGCAGGATCGACGAGGCGCCCGCGGCCTCCAGCTCCGGGAGCAGGCGCCAGACGTCGGCGGCGGGAACGAGGCTGTGCACCGCGACCATCCCGGGCTCGGCGAGCGGGAGGACGCTCGGCGCGCGGGAGCCCGGCACGAGCGCGCAGATCCGCTCGAGCGCCTCCTCGGGCGCGTTCAGCATCAGGTAGCGGGCCCCACGGGCCTCGACCACGCTGCGGAAGACGGCGGCGAGCTGGAGCGCGTCGGCGCGCGGCTCGGGCGGGGCGATCAGCACGGCCTCCGACTCGAGCAGCCTCCCCACCGAGCGCAGCCCGTTCGTGCGCAGCGTGCTGCCGCTCGAGACGAGGTCGACGATCGCGTCCGCGAGCCCGAGGCGGGGCGCGAGCTCGACGGAACCGTGCACGTCAACGAGCTCGATCGGCTGGGGCAGCAACTCGCGCGCGAGCCGGGGGAAGCTCGTCGCGACGCGGGCGCCGCGCAAGTCGTCGATCGACTGGACAGGCGACTCCGCCTGCACCGCTGCCTCGAGGGTGCAGGCGCCGAAGCCGAGCCGAAGGAGCTCCCGCACCTCGGCGCCGCGCTCGCGGACGATGTCGAGCCCGGTGATGCCGCAGTCGACGACCCCGTCCTGGACGTACTCGGGGACGTCGTCGGCGCGGACGAGCAGCGCCTCGACCGGCGCGTTGCGGCACGGGAAGGCGAGCGCGCGGTCGCCCGGGGTCTCGGGACCGAGGCCGGCGTCGTGGAGGAGCTCGATCGCGGGATCGCGCAGGCGCCCCTTCGAGGGGACGGCGATCCTCAACCGCGCCTGCGTCGACGCCGTCGCAGCGCCAGCGCGTACCCGCCCTCGCCGTCGCGGAGCCACTGCGCGACCCGGGTCACCGTCGTCGTCGAGGCGTGCGCCCGCTTCGCCACCTCGAGATAGGGGAGCCCCTCGTCGAGCAGCCGCGCCACCTGCCAGCGGTGCGCCATCGCGTCCAGCTCCGAGCGCGTGCAGAGATCCCGGAGGAAGCGGCGCGCCTCCTCCGGCGTCCGCAGGGAGGCGATCGTCGCAAAGAGCTCCTCGTGCTCGGCGGTCGGCCAATGTCGAGGCTCGGTCTCGGTCGGTGTCATCGTGTTAGCATGGTAACACGGTGAATGAGCCGTTCGCAATTCTCCCCGCGGTCGACGTGCTGGACGGTCGCGCGGTTCGCCTCGAGCGCGGCGATTACGGGCGGGTGGCGGCGGAGGCCGGAGATCCCTTCGCGCTGATCCACCGCGTGGCGGCCGCTCGCCCTCCGTTCGTCCACGTGGTCGCGCTCGGCGCGGCGCGCGACGGCGGGGTTCCGCTGGAGCTCGCTCGGCGCGCCGTCGAGGCGGCCGCGCCGGTGCCCGTGCAGCTCGGCGGCGGGGTGCGCTCGGTCGAGGATGCGGAGGCGCTCGTCGAGGCGGGTGTCGCCCGGGTTATGGTCGGCACTGCCGCGTTCGGACCGATCCCGCTGGAGGAGTTCGTGGAGCGACTCGGCGACCGGCTCGTGGTCGCGGTGGACGCGGCCGACGGGATCGTCCGCACCGCCGGTTGGCGCGCGTCGTCTCGGCTCACCGTCGCCGAGGCGCTCGAGCGCTGCGCCGCCGCCGGCGTCGGACGGATCCTCTGCACCGCGATCGACCGCGACGGCACCCTCTCCGGGCCGGACCTCGATCTCGTGCGCGAGGCGCGGAGCCGGTTCGACGGCTCGATCCTCGCCGCCGGCGGGATCCGCGACCGGCACGACGTCGACGCGGTGCGGAACGCGGGCGCGAACGGCGCCGTCGTCGGACGAGCGCTGCTCGAGGGCGAGCGAGGTCGGGCCGTCCTCGTCGAGCTCGCCGCGACCGGCTGGTCGGCCTGAGCCGACGGGTGGAGCAAGGTGCGAGCGGCCCTCAGCGCGCGCCCAGCAGGAGCACGAGGAGCGCCTTCTGGACGTGGAGCCTGTTGCCCGCCTCGTCCCAGATCGCGGAGCGGTCGCCGTACAGGACGTCCGCGGTGATCTCCTCGCCGGGATGCGCGGGCAGGCAGTGGAGCACGAACGCGTCGGGCGCGGCAAGCGCGAGCAGCTCCCGGTCGAGGCGGTACGGCTCGAGGTCGAGCAACCGCTTCGCCCGCTCGTGCTCCTGTCCCATGCTGATCCACGTGTCGGTGACGACGACGTCCGCGCCCTCGACGGCCTCGCGCGGGTCGCGCACCACCTCCAGGCCTTGTAACAACGTGTTACATGGCTCGTAGCCTTCCGGACAGGCGGCGACGACCCGGTAGCCGAGCCGCTCGCCGAGCGCGGCGAGCGAGACGAGCACGTTCGAGCCGTCTCCGACCCAGGCGACGCGGACGCCCTCGAGCTGGCCGAGGCGGTCGCGGATGGTGAGCGCGTCGGCGAGCGCCTGGCACGGATGCTCCTCCGCCGTCAGCGCGTTGATCACCGGGATCGACGCCCACTCGGCCCACGCCTCGAGCTCGGCGTGCTCGTGCGTGCGCACCGCGAGCGCGTCGAGGTAGCGCGACAGCGCGCGCGCCGTATCCGGCAGCGACTCGCCGCGCGAGAGCTGGAGCTCCTCCGGCGTGAGCGGCAGCGCCGCGCCGCCGAGCTGCGTCATGCCCGCCGAGAACGACACTCGCGTCCTCGTCGAGTGCTTCGAGAAGTAGAGGCCGAGCGTCGCCCCGACGAGCAGCGGCTGCTTCGGACGCTCGCGCAGCTCGACCGCGAGATCGAGGATCGCCTCCGCCTCGGCGGGTGCGAGGTCGGAGATCCGCAGCAGATCCCGACCCGCGAGCGAGAGCTCGAGCGGAGCCGTCACGCCGCCCACCGCTCCTTCGCTTCCGCGACCGCGGCCGCGACGTCGGGGAGGCGCGGCGCCGGCGGCGGCGGCTCGAACGTGCCCTCCCGCACCGAGGAGGCGACCTGCTCGTGGGCGTCGCGGAACGGCACGCCGGCGCGGACGAGCGCCTCGGCGGCGTCGGTCGCCCGAAGCAGCGGATCGGAGGCCGCGTCCGCCAGGCGCTCCCGTTCGAACTCGAGGCCGGTGACGAGCACCGCGAGAGCCGCCAGCGCGCCGGCGACGTCCCGCCGGGCGGCAAAGAGCGGCGCCTTGTCCTCCTGGAGGTCTCGGTTGTAGGCGAGCGGCAGCCCCTTGATCGTCGCGAGCAGCCCCGCGAGCCGGCCGATCGCGGCGCCCGCCTTGCCGCGCGCCAGCTCCGCGACGTCGGGGTTCAGCTTCTGCGGCATCATCGACGACCCCGTCGCGGCTCGCTCCGGTAGCCGCGCGAACCCGAACTCCCTGCTCGCCCAGAGCACGATCTCCTCCCCGATCCGGGAGAGGTGCGTGAACAGCGCCGCCGCCGCGTACAGGTAGTCGAGGACGAAGTCGCGGTCGGCGACGGCGTCGAGCGAGTTCCGCATCGGATTCGGCGGCGGCGGCAGCGGCAGCGTCGAGCCGGCGAGCGCGCCCGCCCCGAGCGGCGAGGGCGCCGCCTGTCCCGCCGCGAAGCGGAAGCGCGCCCGGTCGCGCTCGAGCATCTCCGTCCAGGCGAGCAGGTGGTGACCGAGCGTCACCGGCTGGGCACGCTGCAGGTGCGTGTAGCCGGGCATCGGCGTGTCGGCCTCCCGCTCGGCGTGCTCGAGGATCGCCCGGGCGAGCCGGACGAGAGCCGTCTCCGCCTCGGCGCACGCCTCCTGGACGTAGAGGCGCATCGCCGCCGCGACCTGGTCGTTCCGCGAGCGGCCCGCGTGGATCTTGCGGCCGACCTCGCCGAGCGCGGCCTCGATGAACGAGTGGACGTCCTCCGCGGCCGGGTCGGGCGCGCCGAGCCCCGCGAGCTTCTCCCGCACCTCGGCGAGCTCGGCGGCGTCGAGGAGCCCCGCCGCGTGCAGGCGCTCGGCATGGAGCAGCGTCCCCTGCACGTCGTAGGGGAGCAGCTCGTCGTCCGGCGCGCGCAGGAACTCCCACACCTCGGGCGCGAGCTCGGTGGCCACCCGTCCCGACCAGAGCGTCACTCGCGAGCCTCCAGCGCGGCACGCCCGGGCTCGACCTCGAGGGGCACGTGCGCGTGCGCGGCGAGCATCCGGCGCGAGTCGGCGATGTCGTTCACCTGCATCGCGAGCTGGCCGATCCGGTCGCGGGCGGTGAACGCGGTCGCGCTCCGCTCCATGCTGAGCCGCTCCGGGTCGTAGGTGATCGCCTCCCCGCGCGTGTCGAGGATCGTGTAGTCGTCGCCGCGCCGCAGCTCGAGGGTGACCTCGCCGGTGACGACCGAGGCGACCCAGCGCTGGAGCGAGTCGCGCACCATCAGCGCCTGCGTGTCGAACCAGCGGCCCTCGTAGAGGAGCCGGCCGAGGCGCCGCCCGTCGACGGCGTAGCGCTCGAGCGTCGCCTCGTTGTGGATCGC
>JADGHP010000135.1 GCA_019683855.1 Thermoleophilia bacterium | reverse complement strand
CAGCATCGCGAACGAGAGTCCCTCGCGCGCGAGGAAGAGCAGCCCGACGCCGATCCCGACCGACGCCTCGATCGCCTGCAGCCCGAAGCCGTACGCGACCCCGAGGCCGTACTTGACGCCGTAGCCGGCGAGCGCCGACGCGATCGCGACCTGGACGAGGCCGACGTTGCCGGGCCAGAAGGGGAAGATCGTGACGACGTTCATGAGCAGGAGGACGACGCCCGCGGCTGGCAGCGGCGCGTGGATGTCGAAGGCGCGCATCGCGGTGTAGACGGCGAAGATCTGGCAGACCCAGCCGCAGGTCTGGAAGAAGATCGCGGCGGCCGCCCCGAGCGGAGAGCGCATCACGCCGAGACCAGCTCGCCCCATCACGAGGAGGCGCCGTGCGGGGCCGAGCCCGTCCAGCACGACGCGATGGTGGCGGCGCGCGCTGACGAACGCGAAGGCGAAGAGCGCGCTGCCGGCGGCGATCACGCCGAGCAGGCTCGCCCGCGCCGAGGTGGGGATGTTCGCGGTGAGGATGACGTAGAGCACGAGCAGCAGCACCGGGACGACGTCGAACACGCGGTGCGCGAAGACCGTCCCGACGAGGGTCGCCCAGGCTCCCTTGCGGCCGGGCAGCTTGCGGGTGAGCACGGCGACGCGAGCCAGCTCGCCGATCCGCCCCGGCAGCACGGCGTTCGCGAACAACCCGACGGAGAAGGCCGAGAAGACGAGGGGCCCGCTCGGGTGAGGAGGCGGCATCGCCTGGTGGATCACGGTCGTCCAGGCGAGCGCGCGCACGACCACCGAGAGGAGGTTGAGCGCGATCGCGGCGACGACCCACCGCCACTCGACCGCGGCGAAGGCGCGACCGACCGAGCTCAGGTTCGGCTCGCGCCACCAGACGAGGGCGGCGAGCATGGCGAGCCCCAGCACAGCCAGCCCGGCGCGCGCGAGCGGCGACTGCGGCAGCCGCAACCGCAGCCGTTGCCGGAGCCGCCTCACCGTGCGCCGGCGTCCGCGTAGAGGTCGACGAGACGCCGGGCGATCGACCCCCAGGAGTAGCGCTCCTGCGCCAGGCGCCGTGCGGCCGCGCCCATCGTCTCGCGTCTCCGCTCGTCGGCGAGCAGCGACTCGACCGCGTCCGCGAGCGCCTGCTCGTCGCCGGCCGGGAAAGCCACGGACGTCTCGGGCGTCATCACGTCACGGTACCCGGAGATGTCCGAGGCGACGACCGGCACGGCGCACGCGAACGCCCGCGTGAGCACCATGCCGAAGCTCTCCCCGCCGAGCGACGGCGCGACGAGCGCCTTCGCCGCGAGCAGCTCGGCGGTGAAGCTCTCCTGGTCGAGGAAGCCGAGCACCTGGATCCCGTCGTCGGGAACGCGCAGCCGCGTCATCAGGAGCCGCACCCGCAGCGGGTCGGCGCCGACCAGGCGCAGCTCGGCGCCCGTGCGGCGGCGGATCTCGGGCCAGGCGCGAAGCAGGACGTGGAGGCCCTTGCGCGCCTCGTGCCGGCCCGCGAAGACGATCCTGTGCGCGCGCCCCCCGGGCTCCGCGTGGGGCGGGATGAGGACGCCGTTCGGGAGGATCTCGTACTCCCCGCCGATCCAGCGCGCAGCGGATCTCGCCGCCATCTCGGAGACCGCGATCCGCCGGTCGATCCGGTCGGCGAGGAAGCCCCAGGTGCGGCGCGCGATCCGCATCCAGCGGAGCTCGCCGCTCGCGTGGAAGGTGGCCACGGTCGGCCCCTCCCACAGCGCCAGCGCCGCGACACAGGGGATCGGGGTCATCGGCTCGTGCAGGTGGAGGACGTCGAAGCGCTCGCGCTCGAGCGTCTTCCGGATCCGGAAGAACGCCCGCGGGCTGAGGATGATGTTGGGCAGCGTCCCGTTGGCGGGGACGATCACGGAGCGGCCGATCGGGATCACGTCGGGCGGCGGGTCGCCGTGGCGGCCGTGCCGCGGGTGGAGGACGCGGGTGAACTGCCCGGGCGGGTCGTTGCCCATGATCGTCTTCACCTCGCAGCCGAGGTCGCGGAGCGCGTCGGCCTGGAGCTCCGCGTGCTCGACGACGGCGCCCCAGAACGACCACGAGTACGGCACGACGATGCCGACCTTCATCGCGCTCGGAGAGGACGAGGACTCGCCGGGGAACCGTGGGTTCCGCCCGGCCCGACGGCGCCGACGTTCACGGCGCCATTATCCCCGCCCGCCTCTCTATGCTCGGCGGTGCCGGTGCGGCTGCGCTCTCCCCACGACCGCGAGATCCTCCGCCTCGCCGTGCCGGCGCTCGGCACGCTCGCGGCCGAGCCGCTGTACGTGCTCGCCGACACGGCGATCGTCGGCCACCTCGGGCGGCCGCAGATCGCGGCGCTCGGGCTCGCGGGCACCGTCCTCTCGGGCGCGTTCACGATCTTCAACTTCCTCACCTACGGGACGACCGCCGTCGTCGCGCGCGCCTCGGGCGCGGGCGAGCACGAGCGCGCGGCCCGGCTCGCGGCCCAGGCGCTGTGGGTCTCGCTCGCGATCGGGACGGCGCTGCTCGTCGTCTGCGAGGCGATCGCCACGCCGCTGCTGCACGGCCTGGGCGCCCACGGCCGCTCCGGCCACTACGCGCTCGTCTACTTCCGGATCGCCGCGCTCGGCCTTCCCGCGGCGCTCGTCGCGCTCGCAGGGCAGGGCTTCCTGCGCGGAGTCTCGAACCTGCGCCGACCGCTTCGGATCGTCGTCGCGGCGAACCTCGCGAACCTCGTGCTCGAGATCGCCCTCGTCTACGGGCTCGGCTGGGGCATCGCCGGCTCCGCCGCAGGGACGGCGATCGCCCAGGCCGGCATGGGGGCCGCGTTCGTCGTCGAGCTGCTGCGACCGCCGGCGCCCTCACGACGGCCGAGCCTGCGCGACATGGGGCCGCTGGTGCGCGTCGGCCGCCAGATCTTCGTGCGCACGGCGGCCCTGTACGCGTCGTTCCTCGTCGCCGCGACCGTGCTGGCGCGCATGGGCGACGCGCAGCTCGGCGCGCACCAGATCGCCTTCCAGCTCTTCGTCTTCCTCTCCCTCGTGCTCGACGCGGTCGCGATCGCCGGCCAGGTGATCGTGGGACGGATGCTCGGCGCAGGCGACGCCGTGGGAGCGTTCGCCGCCGCAGCGAGGATGATCGCGTGGTCGGTCGCGCTCGGGCTCGGGTTCGCGCTCGCGCTCGCGCCGCTCTCGCACTGGCTGCCGCGCGCGTTCACGGACGATGCGGCGGTGCTCGCGCAGGCGGCGGCGCTGTGGCCGTTCTTCGCGGCGATGCAGCCGCTGGGCGGCGCCGTGTTCGCCCTGGACGGGATCCTGATCGGGGCGAGCGACACGCGGTACCTGATGTGGTCGATGCTCGCCGCGAGCTCGCTCTTCGCGGCGCTTGCGGCGCTCGCGCTCGCGCTGGGTTGGGGGATCGTCGGCGTGTGGGTCGGGCTCGACGTCCTGATCGCGGCTCGGCTCGTGCTGCTCGGCGTCCGCTTCCTCGGGCGGCGCTGGCTCGTCGTCGGCTGGGGTTAGACTCGGCGGATGGACGGTCTCGCGGAGCTGCACACGCACCTGGGCGGCTCGGTTTCCTCCGACATCCTCTGGTCGCTCGCGCACCGGCAGGGGATCGCGCTCCCCGTCAAGGACTACTGGGACTTCGACCGCCTGGTCACGGTCGCCGATCCGCGCGGCGTCCCGGACCTCGACGCGCTCGACCAGATCTATCGCTGGACGGAGCTGATCCAGTCGAGCCCGGCCGCGGTCGAGGTGTCGGTGCACGGCGCGATCGGCGGCGCCTACCGCTCGCAGGGAATCACGACGCTCGAGCTGCGCTTCAACCCGATGAAGCGGAATCGCGGCGGCGAGCGCGACCTCGACCACATCATCCTGGCGGCGACCCGCGGCCTCGACGTGGCAAGCCTCGAGTACCCGCAGGTGAACGCCGGGCTGATCCTGATGATGGATCGAACCTTCACCCAGCGTCAGAACGAGATCATCGTCGAGAAGGCGATCCGCTGGGCGCGACGCGGCATCGTGGGGATCGACATCGCGGGCCCGCGGCCCGGGCACGCGCGCTACGACTACCGCGCCGTCCAGCCGATGGTCGAGGAGGCCCGCGCCGCCGGTCTCGGCGTCACGATCCACGTCGGCGAGGAGGGCGGCGACCTCGGCCGCGAGGAGATCGGCGAGGTGCTCGAGGTGCTGCGTCCCGACCGGATCGGTCACGGAATCCTCGCCGCCGGCGACCCCGAGCTGATGCGGGAACTCCGGCGCTCGGAGGTCGTCCTGGAGATCTGCCCGACCTCGAACCTGCTCACGAAGGCGCTCCCGGACGAGGAGGCGGTGCGCGAGGTGATCCGCACCTTCGTCGAGCACGGCGTCCGCTTCACGATCGCGACCGACGGCCCGGAGATGATGCGAACGCACTTGCGCGACGAGTTCGATCTGCTGCTCAGGATCGGCGCGCTGACCCAGGAGGAGCTGACCGAGGCGAATCGCCGCGGGCACGAGGCGAGCTTCGTGCGCGGCGGCTTCCGCGCCGCTCGGGTGTAGCGCGAGGGGAATACTCCCATCGATCAATGGTTCGTGCGGTGGCGCGCGCGTAGCGTGGCGCGCCATGAGAGGCACCCCCACCGAGGCTCCCCTCGACCTCACCGAACGGCAGCGACAAGTGATCGGGCTGATCGCGCGGGGCTGCTCGAACGAGGAGGTCGGAGTGAGGCTCGGGATCTCGCCGAGGACGGTGAAGGCGCACTGCGACGTCCTGCGCCAGAAGCTCGGCGTGCCGCGGCGGCGGCAGATTCCCGCCGCGTTCCGGATGCTCACCGGAGAGGACCCGCTCTCCTGGGAGCTCGCGCCGGCGCACGCCGGCGCCGGGGGCTGACGGCGTCCCCCGCCCCGCGGGCCCGCGGCCCCGGCGCGGGGGCCGCCGCGCGCGGGGCCGTCGCGCCGCCGCGGGGGCGACCGGCGTAAA
>JADGHP010000134.1 GCA_019683855.1 Thermoleophilia bacterium | reverse complement strand
CGGGATGGCAGCGCGCGCGGTTCCCGCCCCGCTGGCCCAGCTGCCGAACGCGCTCACGATCGCCAGGCTGGGCCTCGTCCCGGTCTTCGCCGTGCTCATGGTGCGCGCCGGCCACGGGCACAGCTGGCCCGCGGGGATCCTCTTCGGCGTCGCCGGCGTCACCGACCAGGTGGACGGCTTCCTGGCGCGCCGCTGGCGCGTCGAGTCGCGGTTCGGGAAGGTCGCCGACCCGCTCGCCGACCGGCTGATGATCGACGCCGCCGTGATCCTCCTCTACGTCTACGACCGGCTGCCGTGGGCGGGGCTCGCGGTCGTCGTCGCCCGCGACGCGGTGCTCGTCGGCGGCTACCGGGTGCTCGCGCCGCGCGGCGTCGAGCTGGACGTGAATACGCTCGGCAAGGCGGCCACGTGGATCCTGTACGCCGCGATTGCGTTCCGGATCGTCACGCGCCGATCGGCGGAGTGGCCGCTCGACCTCTTCTGGGCGGGCGTCGGCCTCGCGCTGCTCGCCGCGATGTTCTACGTCCGCTCGGCGTGGAGAGAACTGCGGCGATGAAGGCGGTCGTCATGGCGGGCGGCGAGGGCACGAGGCTCCGCCCTCTCACCTCGAACCAGCCGAAGCCGATGGTGCCGATCGTCGGCAAGCCGTGCATGGAGCACATCCTCGAGCTGCTGCGGCGGCACGGCTTCCGCGACGTGATCGTCACCGTCGCCTTCCTGCCGCGGGCGATCCGCAGCTACTTCGGCAGCGGCGAGTCGCTCGGGCTGGAGATCGCCTACTCGGTCGAAGAGTCGCCGCTCGGCACCGCCGGCTCGGTGCGGCTCGCCGCGGGACGCCTCGACGACACGTTCCTCGTCATCTCCGGGGACGCGCTCTGCGACGTCGACCTCACGCGCCTCGTCGAGCTCCACCGCGAGAAGCGAGCCTCGGTGACGATCGGGCTGAAATCGGTCGAGAACCCGCTCGAGTTCGGGATCGTCGTCACCGACGAGGAGGGCCGCGTCGAGCGCTTCCTCGAGAAGCCCTCCTGGGGACAGGTCTTCTCGGACACGGTCAACACGGGCGTCTACGTGCTCGAGCCGGAGGTCCTGAAGCACGTGCCGAGCGACCGGCCCTACGACTTCTCGAAGGAGCTGTTCCCGCTCCTGCTCGAGATGGGCTGCCCGATCTACGGCTGCGTCCTCGACGGCTACTGGCAGGACATCGGCAACCTCGACCAGTTCCGCCAGGCGAACTTCGACGCGCTGGACGAGAAGATCGCGCTCGAGATCCCCGGCATCCGCATCCGCGGCAACGTGTGGCTGGGGGAGGGGGTGGACGTGGACGACCTCGACGCGCTCGAGGGCCCCGTCTACGTCGGCAACTACTGCCGGATCGGACGGGACGCGCGCGTCGGCCCGTACACGGTGCTGTCGACGAGCGTCACGGTGCGGGAGCACGGCCGCGTCGCGCGCTCGATCGTCGACGCCTCCACCTACATCGGCCGCAGCGCGGACGTGGAGGGCGCGATCCTCGGGCGCTCCTGCGACCTGCGCTCCCACGTGCGGGTGCACGAGGGGGTGGCGATCGGCGACGAGGTGACCGTCGGCGCGGAGAGCGTGATCATGCCGGGCGTCCGCATCTACCCCTTCAAGGAGGTGGAGGCGGGCTCCCAGCTCCACGAGAGCCTGATCTGGGAGTCGCGGGGCACGACGCGCGTCTTCGGCAAGCACGGCGTCTCGGGGATGGTCAACGTCGACCTGACGCCCGACGTCGCGGTCCGCCTCGCCGCCGCGCTGGGGACGGCGCTCGAGCGGGGCGCGCGTGTCGTCGCCAGCCGCGAAGGCCTGCCCGCGTGCCGCATGATCAAGCGCGCCATGATCTCCGGCCTCTCCTCGACGGGCGTCGACGTCGCCGACCTGCGCGTGATCCCGGCGGCGGTGGCGCGCCACCTGCTGAAGACGGAGAGCTACGACGCCGGCTTCCACGTCGGCGTCAGCCCCACCGACCCCGAGGTGATCCGGATCCAGTTCTTCGAGCAGCCCGGGATCGACATGACGCAGGCGATGGAGAAGGAGGTGGAGAAGCACTTCTCGCGCGGGGAGCTGCGACGGGTCGCGGCCGCCGACGTCGGCGCGATCTCCTACCCGGCGCGCGTGCGCGAGACGTACGCGACCGACCTGCTGAGCACGCTGGATGCCGCCGCGATCCGGGAGCGGCGCTTCCGCCTCGTCGTCGACTACGACTTCTCCGCCGCCTCGCACCTGCTGCCGCTCGTGCTGGGGCCGCTCGGCGTGGAGGTGGTCGCCGCGCACGCGTTCCCGAGCGACGGCGTCGACGCCGCGCCCGGTCTCGCGGCGTCGATCAGCCAGGCGAGACGGCTCGTCCCGGCCGTCGGCGCCGACCTCGGCGCGGTCTTCGACCGCTCGGCCGAGCGGCTGTACCTGATCGACGAGCAGGCGCGGGAGATCCCGGTGGAGCGGACGCTGCTCCTGTACCTGCGGCTGATCGCCGCGAGCGGCCGCACCGGCAAGGTCGCGTTCCCGGTGAACGTCTCGGATCAGGTGGACCGGCTCGTCGAAGGCGCGCCCGGGCTCGATGTCGTACGCACCCCGGCGTCGCTGCCGGAGCTGACGAAAGCGGCGGCCGAGGACGGCGTCGTCTTCGCGGGCGCGGTGGGCGGCGGCTACGCGTTCCCCGAGTTCCTGCCCGCCTTCGACGCCGTGGCGGCCCTCGCGCACCTGCTCGACCTGCTCGCGCCGGTGCAGCGGCCGATCTCGGAGCTCGTGGCCGAGCTGCCCGAGTCGACGCTCGTGCACGACCGGCTCGCCTGCCCGTGGGCGTTCAAGGGCCTCGTCATGCGCGTCCTCAACGAGCGGCTCGCCGGCCGCGACCTCGACCTGACCGACGGGATCAAGGTCGTCGACGACCGCGGCTGGGCGCAGGTGCTGCCCGACCAGGACGAGCCGCTGCTGCACCTGTACGCGGAAGGGGGGACGCGCGAGGCCTCCGAGGAGCTCGCCGGGGAGCTGCGCGCGCTCGTCGAGGAGATCCAGAGCGGTTCTCCCGACGGCGAGGCGCTAGGGAACCGGGCAAGCGCGCAGAATCTCTAGCCGGCGGCGCGTTCTTGCCGCCGGCAAGGCTAAAGTTGAGGTTCACCCTCATCGAGGGTCGTCACGTCGCCGTCGAAAGGGACCGATGGAACCGCTGCCCGACCTCGCAACGCTCTCCGACGAGGACTTGAGGAAGCTGATCGACGAGCTGACCCGGGAGGAGCAGGATCTCTCCTACCGTCGCCGCCTTCTCCATGGCCGAATCGACATCCTGCGCGCGGAGCTCGTCGCGCGACTCCAGAAGACGCAGGGGCGGAGCGCCCTCGAGAAGGTGGACGTGGAGTCGCTGAGCGAGATCCTCGCCGGCAAGGCGACGCCGCCGAGCGCATGAGCCACGTCTACTGCCCGGAGTGCGGCTTCCAGAACCCGGAGGCCGCGAACTACTGCGCCAAGTGCGGCGCGCTGCTCGTGCGCGAGCCGGGCGGCGAGACGACCGAGGCGTTCAGCCCCGAGGAGTCGCAGGAGCTCCTCGATACGCTCGACGACGTCGGCGTGCGCGGCGTCGCGCTCGTCGTCCGCTCCGGCGGCGGCCGCTCCGGGGAGACGTTCGCGCCGCAGGGCGAGCGCACGACGATCGGCCGCTCCCCGGAGTGCGGCATCTTCCTCGACGACGTCACGGTCTCGCGCCGCCACGCCGTGCTCGAGCAGCGCGGCGAGCGCTGGGTGATCGAGGACCTGGGCAGCCTCAACGGCACCTTCGTCAACCGCGAGCGGGTCGACTCCGCGGTGCTCGAGGACGGCGACGAGATCCAGATCGGCAAGTACCGGCTCACGTTCCTGCAACGCTGATGTCCACCGCCGAGGTACCGGCGCGGCAGCGGCTGCTCACGATCGGTGCGGTCTGCGGGCAGCTCAAGGCCGAGTTCCCGGACGTCTCGATCTCGAAGATCCGCTACCTCGAGGATCAGGGGCTGATCAGCCCGCGCCGGACGCGGGGCGGCTACCGGCTGTTCTCGGCGGAGGACGTGGAGCGCCTGCAGACCATCCTGCGCCTGCAGCGCGACGAGTTCCTGCCGCTGCGCGTGATCCGCGAGGAGCTGGCCGCCGGGGCGGGGAAGGAGCGCCGCCGGCGCCGGGGGGCGCTCGCCGCCGCGGAGGAGGAGCTCGACCTCGAGCGGCTGTGCGAGCGCACCGGCATCACGCCCGAGCGGGCGCGCGAGCTGGAGGAGTTCGGGCTGCTCGAGGCGCGCGTCGAGGGCGGGCGGCGTCGCTACACCGAGACCGACGCCGAGATCGCGATCGCCTGCGAGACGCTCGCCCGCTTCGGGATCGCGCCGCGGCACCTGCGCGCCTTCCGCTCCGCCGCCGACCGCGAGGCCGGCCTCCTGGAGGCGATCGTCGCGCCCGCGCTCCGCTCGCGGAACCCGGAGCGGCGCCGGGCGGGGCTGGAGGACCTGCAGACGCTCGCCGCGACGGCGCAGGCGCTCTCGGAGCTCCTCTTCTGGCGCAACGTGCGTAGACTCGCCGGGTAGTGGCCGCAGTCATCGATCTCAGAACGCGCATCCGCGAGGTGCCGGACTTCCCGGAGCCCGGCGTCGGCTTCAAGGACATCACGCCGCTCCTGCTCGACCCGCAGGCGATGCGGCAGGCGGTGGACGGGCTCGCGGCGTGGACGGCGGAGCGCAAGCCCGACCTCGTGCTCGGCGCGGAGGCGCGCGGGTTCCTGCTCGGGGCCGCGCTCGCGCTCGAGGTGGGGTGCGGCTTCGTCCCGGCGCGACGGCCGGGGAAGCTGCCGCCGGAGACGGTGTCGGCGCGCTACATGCTCGAGTACGGCGAGAACGCGCTGGAGGTGAACGCGGACGCGATCGCTCGCGGCGCCCGGGTCGTCATCCACGACGACGTGCTCGCGACCGGAGGCACGGTGAAGGCGATCGC
>JADGHP010000133.1 GCA_019683855.1 Thermoleophilia bacterium | reverse complement strand
CAGCGCGTCGGCCGCGAGCGGATCATGACCGAGGCGGTCTCCAGCCACATCGGCGGCTGGTTCTGGAACGCGGCCGCCCGCAGCCGGCTGCGCCCGATCGAGCAGCCCGAGTACGACTTCGAGCTTCCCTCGTCGACCGACGAGGACTGGCAGTTCACCGCCACGGTCGCCGTGCAGCCGAAGCCCGAGCTGCCGGACTGGACGCAGCTCGAGGTCGGCGCGATCGAGCCCGAGGTGCCGGCGGAGCTGGTCGAGCGCGAGCTCGACGCGCTGCGCGCGACCGTCGCCGAGCTCGTCCCCGTCGAAGGCCGGCCGGTGGCCGCCGACGACACCGTCGTCGTCGATCTCGTCAGCGCCGGCGGCGAGACGCGGCGCGACTACGTGATCGAGCTCGGGCGCGGGGCCGTCGTCGAGGAGATCGAGCAGGGCGTCGTCGGCATGAGCGCGGGCGAGACGAGGGAGATCGAGTTCGAGCTGGCCGACGGCTCGCGGCAGAGCGTCTCCGTCACCGTCAAGGAGATCAAGGAGAAAGTGCTGCCGCCGCTCGACGACGAGCTGGCGCGTGCCGCCAGCGAGTTCGAGACCCTCCCCGAGCTGCGCGCCGACATCGAGTCGCGGCTCCTCGAGCAATTCTCCGAGGAGGCGGAAGCGCAGTTCCGGGCCGACGTCGCCGACGCGCTCGTCGCCGCCTCGAAGGTGGACGCGTCAGGCCCGCTCGTCGAGGCGCGGACGCGGGAGCTCGTGACCGGCCTGGCACGCCAGGTGGAGGCTCGCGGCGTCCAGCTCGAGACGTACCTGACGATGACCGGCCAGAGCCCCGACGAGCTCGTGGAGCGGCTGCGCGAGGAGGCGCGGCGGTCGGTCGCGCGCGAGCTCGTGCTCGAGGCGGCGGCCGACCGGCTCGGCCTCGAGGTCCCCGACGAGGAGGTCGAGGCGCTCATCCGCGAGCAGGCGGAGGCCGTCGGCGACGACCCCGAGCAGGCGCTCGCGCGGCTGCGCGAGAGCGGCCGCTTCGAGACGCTCCGCGAGGACCTGCGGCTGCGCAACGCCCTCGATCGCGTCGCGGCGGAGGTGAAGCGGATCCCGCGCGCTCTCGCCGAGGCGCGCGAGGCGATCTGGACGCCGGAAAAGGAAAAGCGCCCGACCGAGACGAAACTCTGGACCCCCGGCGAAGGAGCCACATGATTCACCCGAGGAATATCGTCATCCCGTCCGTCATCGAGCAGACCTCGCGCGGCGAGCGCTTCTTCGACATCTACTCGCGGCTCCTCAACGAGCGGATCATCTTCCTCGGTACTCCGATCGACGACCAGGTGGCGAACCTGATCGTGGCCCAGATGATCCACCTCGAGTCCGAGGACCCCGACAAGGACATCAACATCTACATCAACTCGCCCGGCGGCTCGGTCTACGCGGGCCTCGCGATCTACGACACGATGCAGTTCATCCGCTGCGACGTGGCGACGACGTGCGTCGGGATCGCGATGTCAATGGGTGCGCTGCTGTTGGCGGCGGGAGCTCCCGGCAAGCGCACTGCGCTCCCGAACTCGAAGGTCCTCATCCACCAGGTCTCGGGCGGCTTCCAGGGCCAGGGCACCGACATCGAGATCCAGGCGCGCGAGACGATCAGCCTCAAGCGGCGCCTGGAGGAGATCATCGCCCAGCACACGAATCAGCCGGTCGAGAAGGTGTCCAAGGACATGGAGCGCGACTACTACATGACCGCCGAAGAGGCGCAGGCGTACGGCATCGTCGACAACGTGATCGCGCACCGCTAGGCGGTCGTCCGCACCGAGGCGACCGTAGACGAAACGACCGATCCGAGGTACAAGGAGAGCAGGTGGCCAGGGCAAGCGACGGCAACGAGCAACTGCTCTGCAGCTTCTGCGGGAAGAGCCAGCGTCAGGTCAAGAAGCTGATCGCCGGCCCCGGCGTCTACATCTGCGACGAGTGCATCGATCTCTGCAACGAGATCATCGACGAGGAGCTCACGACTCCCGCGCAGCTCGACCTCGACAACCTCCCGAAGCCGCGCGACATCTACAAGGTCCTGAACGACTACGTCGTCTCCCAGGAGGAGGCGAAGCGGACGCTGTCGGTGGCGGTCTACAACCACTACAAGCGCGTCCAGATGGGAGGCGACGACAGCGACGTCGAGCTCCAGAAGTCGAACATCCTCCTGCTCGGGCCGACGGGCTGCGGCAAGACGCTGCTCGCGCAGACCCTGGCCCGGATCCTCAACGTCCCGTTCGCGATCGCCGACGCGACGGCGCTCACCGAGGCCGGCTACGTCGGCGAGGACGTGGAGAACATCCTCCTCAAGCTGATCCAGGCCGCCGACTTCGACATCAAGAAGGCGGAGACGGGGATCATCTACATCGACGAGGTCGACAAGATCGCGCGCAAGGCGGACAACCCGTCGATCACGCGCGACGTGTCGGGCGAGGGGGTCCAGCAGGCGCTCCTGAAGATCCTCGAGGGGACGGTCGCGTCGGTGCCCCCGCAGGGCGGTCGCAAGCATCCCCACCAGGAATTCCTCTCCATCGACACGACGAACATCCTCTTCATCTGCGGCGGCGCGTTCGCGGGTCTCGAGAAGCTGATCGCGCGGCGTATCGGCAAGAACGCGGTCGGGTTCGGCGCCGAGGTGCGGTCGAAGCACTCGGTCGAGTCGTCCGAGCTGCTCGCGCAGGTCATGCCCGAGGACCTGCTCAACTTCGGGCTCATTCCCGAGTTCATCGGCCGGTTGCCGGTCGTCTCGGCGGTGCACCAGCTCCGGCGCGAGGACCTCGTGCAAATCCTCACCGAGCCGAAGAACGCGCTCGTCAAGCAGTACCAGCGCTTCTTCGGCTACGACGGGATCGAGCTCGTCTTCACCGAGGACGCGCTCTGGGAGATCGCGGACAAGGCGCTCGAGCGCGAGACAGGGGCGCGCGGCCTCCGCTCCATCATCGAAAGCGCCCTGCTCGACGTGATGTTCGAGCTGCCGTCGCGCCGAGACGTGACGAAGTGCGTGATCACCAAGGAGTGCATCGCGCAGGGCATCCGTCCGACCCTCGTCACGAGCGCGGGCACCTACCTCGACGACGAGTCCGACGACGCCGTCGAGCAGACGGCCTAGTCGACTCGGCGCAAGCGGCGGCCTTCGACGGCCGCGTCGAGTCGACGCCACAGTCCGACGCTGAGCTCGAACCCGCCGATGTGCGGCCGCGGCTCGACGCGGTACGTCGCGTCGATCGCCCGCCGCACCAGCTCGCTGATCGAGAGCCCGCTCCGCGCCGACTCGTTGAGCAGGAACGTGCGCTGCGCCTCGCGGAGCATCACATGTGTCCTCACTCCCACTGGCACATGTGTACCCACGCCCACTCGACGTCCGTGTCGCGGCTTCCCGGCGACTTCGTGTCGACCTCTTGACGGGAGGATGCCGCTTTCATATAAGACCTGAATCATGTCTCAGGTACGCAGCCTGAGCGAGTCCTAGCGTTCTTCGCGGGAGGGTCACATGCAGGGATTCGGCTGGAAACGAGCGCTCGTCGGCGTCGCGCTCGCCGCGACGTGCGGAGCGCTCGCGGCGACTGCGCAGGCGCGCGTCGACACGGTCGCGTCGGCGGCTGCCTCGCCCTACAAGGTCGGTGTCATCTACTCGCGGACCGGCATCCTCGCGAACTACGGGGCCGAGTACATCGAGGGTCTGCGGCTCGGTCTCAGCTACGCGACGCACGGCACGAACAAGGTCGACGGCCATCCGATCCAGTTGACGTTGCAAGACGACGCGGGCAACCCGGCCACCGCGGTCTCGGAGGCGAAGACCCTGATCGGCCAGGGCTACAAGATCCTGATGGGGTCGGTCTCGTCGGCGGTCGCGCTCCAGCTCGCGCCGCTCGCCGAGCAGAACCACGTGCTCTTCATCTCGGGCCCGGCGGCGACGGACGCGATCACGGGTGCCAACCGCTACACGTTCCGGTCGGGGCGGCAGTCGTACCAGGACGTGCTGGCGGCGAACTCGTTCCTCACGGGCGTCGGCCGGAAGATCGTCGTCTTCGCGCAGGATTACGCGTTCGGCCAGGGGAACGTCGCGGCGGTGAAGGCGATCCTCGGCGGCAAGGGGCACACCGTGTCCTCGATCCTCGTCCCCCTCACCGCCAACGACTTCACGCCGTTCGCGCAGCAGGTCGTCCAGGCGAAGCCGGACCTCCTCTTCGTCGCCTGGGCCGGCGACACCGCGGGCGCGATGTGGCAGGCCCTGCAGCAGCAGGGCGTCTTCAGGGCGACGACGGTGACGACGGGCCTCGCGGAGCGGGCCACGTGGCAGTCGTACGGGCCCGCCTCGCCGAGCATCAAGTTCCTGTCGCACTACGTCTGGGACGGCCCGGGCCCGAAGAACAAGGTCAACAACTGGCTCGTCGCGACGATGAAGCGGCGCGGCCAGATCCCGGATCTGTTCACGCCGGACGGCTTCAACGCCGCGCTCATGCTCGTCCACGCGCTCAGCAAGGCGCGAAGCGACGATCCGGACACGATGATCTCGGCGCTCGAAGGCTGGAAGTTCATCGGGCCGAAGGGCGCGATGTACATCCGGCCGCAGGATCACGCTCTGATCCAGCCGATGTTCCAGGTGCGGCTCGTCAAGAACGCCAAGGGCGTCTACACCGACAAGGTGCTCAAGGTGATCCCGCCGAGCACCGAGCAACCGCCGCTCACGCCGTTCAAGTAGGCGACCAGGGCGTCGCGGCACGTGGACTCTCCGATCCTCGCAACGCGCAACCTCGGGCTCGACATCGGCGGCGCCACCATCGTCGCCGATGTCAGCCTCGAGGTGCGCCGGGGCGAGCTCCTCGGCATCATCGGGCCGAACGGCGCGGGCAAGACCTCGCTCTTCAACCTCTTGTCGGGCCTGCTCCGTCCGACCGTGGGGAGCGTCGAGCTCGCGGGCCGCGACGTGACGGGGCTCTCTCCGGACCTGCGCGCGCGGGCGGGGCTCGGACGGACGTTCCAGCTCTCGAGCGTCTTCCC